>CAYFIG010000124.1:321-2978 GCA_964342905.1 uncultured bacterium | reverse complement strand
GTCTGCGACTGCACTCATGCCGCCGACGTGGCCATCATGGTCAGAGGCGTGGTTGAGCAGCTCGGCGGGATCGACATCCTGGTGAATTCGATCGGGGCCGCGAAGGGCGGGCACTTTCTCGAGCTCACCGAGAACGACTGGGAAGAAAGCCTCGCGTTGAAGCTCCTGGGCCAGATCCGGTGCTGCCGCGAAGTGCTTCCGTTTCTGCGGGCGCGAGGCGGCGTGATCGTGAACGTCATCGGACATCGAGGCAAGCAGCGCGACGGGCGCGCCCTTCCGGCTGGCGTTGCAAACGCCGGCCTGATCAACTTCACGATGGGGCTCGCTCAGGAGGAGGCCCGCTACGGTATCCGCGTTGTGGGCGTCAACCCGGCACCCGTCGAGACGCGCCGCCTTCAGTATGTCTTCGAGACCGAGGCGCGCGTTCTGGGCGTCTCGGTGGAGGAGGCGCGCCGGCGCTGGCTTTCACATGTTCCGCTCGGGCGAGCCGCGGCGCCTGAGGAGATCGCCAACGTGATCGTGTTCCTGGCGTCGGAGCGCGCGAGCTTTGTCACGGGCACGGTGGTCCACGTTGACGGCGGCGCCACACGGGGCCTGTAGAGCTTAGGGGGAATGAAATGGGGCGCTACGGATACTGGGTGATGGACGGCGACGGCCACGTGATGGAGCCTGAGGAGGTGTGGGAGCGCTTTCTGGAGGCGCCCTATCGGGAGTGGCGCCCCCGGCTGGTCGCGGACAACCGCGGGGTGCCCCGCTACCTGATCGACGGCTGGTTCTGGACCACTCCCGCGGGCCCTGGCGTGGGCCACCCCGGGGGCACCGCGGGGGGCGCCCGGACTGAGAAGTACAAGGGCGGCAGCGATCCCCGCGCCCGGCTCGCCGACATGGACCTCGAGGGGATCGATGTGGCGATCCTCTTTGCGACGGTCACCATGGGGCCCTCGGCGGGGGTCCTCCCGTCCCGAGATCCGGGCTTCGAGGCCGCGCTCTGCCGCGCCTACAACAGCTGGGTGACCGAGTACACGCAGGCCGATCCGAAGCGGCTCAAGGCTGTAGCGGTGCTCCCCACCCGCAATATTCCCGAGGCGGTGAAGGAGCTGGCCCGCTGTGTCGAGCGGCTCGGGTTCGTCGGAGCCGAGATCCCCACCAATTCCCAGGGGCGCCTGTATCCCGGAAACCCTCACTTCTACCCGATTTACGAGGAGGCCCAACGCCTTGGGATCCCCATCTTCATCCACCCCCACGCCGGAGGCCAGATTGACTATGTCGGCCGGGAGCGCTTCGCGAACTTCTTCCACGGCCACATGGTGGCCTTCCCCTTCGAGGCGATGATTGCGGTGATGAGCCTCGTGACCGAGGGGGTCCTGGAGCGTTTTCCGCGGTTGACCGTCGGACTGCTCGAATCCGGGGTCGGATGGGTCCCCTACTGGTTCGAGAGGATGGACGAGCACTACGCGAAGCTCTCCGAGCTGGTCCCGAACCTGAAACGAGCGCCGAGCGACTGGGCCAGGTCTCCCAACCTGGTCTTTTCGTGCGATCCAGACGAGGAGACGCTCCCCGCGGTCCTGAACTGGCTGGGAGAGGATCGCGTGATGTACGCCTCAGATTACCCCCACTGGGACGCCAAGACCCCCGATACGGTGAAGATCCTGGCGAGCCGGGACGACCTCACCGACGCGCAGAAGCGCAAGGTCCTTGGGGAAAACGCTGCTCGCGTCTTCCGCCTGTAACTTCGGCCGGTTTCACTACACATCGGGAGGCTGAGGTGCGCTACGGCTTCGTGATCGACCACACCCGGTGCATTGGGTGCCACGCCTGCACGGTGGCCTGTAAGGAGGAGAACCAGGTTCCCCTCGGGGTCTATCGCACCTGGGTGAAGTACATCGAAAAAGGGACGTTCCCCGACACCCGCCGCTACTTCTCGGTGCTCCGTTGCAACCACTGCGACGACGCCCCCTGCGTGGCCATCTGCCCCACAGTCGCTTTGTTCCGGCGCGCTGACGGCATCGTGGACTTTGACGGCGAACGCTGCATCGGCTGCAAGTCCTGCATGCAGGCCTGCCCCTACGACGCCCTCTACATCGATCCCAACACTCAGACTGCGGCGAAATGCAACTACTGTGCGCATCGCATAGAGGTAGGGCTGGAACCGGCCTGCGTCATCGTCTGCCCCGTGCAGGCCATCATTACCGGTGACCTGGATGATCCCGCGAGCAAGATCGCCCGCCTGGTCGCCACCGAGGAGGTGCAGGTGCGAAAGCCTGAGCAGGGGACTCGGCCCAAGGTCTTCTACCTGGGGGCTGACACAGCGGCGCTCACTCCTCAGGCCCTGGAGCAGGGAGAGAGCTACCTCTTCGCCGAGACCGGGATGAGCCCCTCGGCGGTCCCGAAGCCTGCTCCCCCCGACCGGTCAACGATGAGAGACCTCCAGACCATGGCCCGCACCGTCTACGACGTCGCGCATCTTGAGCAGCCGTGGGGATGGAAGGTGGCGACCTACCTCTGGACCAAGTCCATCGCCGCCGGGGCACTCCTGCTCTCGGCCCTGGCTGTGGCTGGAGGTTGGGCCAACGGGGGACCACTCACAGGCATTGCAGCACCGGCTCTCTCCCTGGTCTTCCTGCTCCTAACCACGGCGCTCCTGATCTTTGACCTCA
>CAYFIG010000124.1:0-311 GCA_964342905.1 uncultured bacterium | reverse complement strand
GCTGGTCTGGGGCGCCTGGACCCTGATCGCCTTCGGCGCGATCGCCGGCCTCTGGCTTGCGGGCGGCCTTCTCGGGAACGCGCGGCTGCTAAAGCTTCTCGCCTGGCCCGCGGCCTTGCTGGCAGCAGCAGCAGCCGGCTACAGCGCGTTTCTCTTCGGTCAGGCTGAAGGGCGGGACTTCTGGCAGAGCCCGCTCCTCCTCTGGCGTCTCCTCGTGGGAGCGGAACTGGCTGGTGCGGCGAGTCTGATTCTGGTGGCGATCGCGATGGGCTCGGGCTCTCCGGTTGTCAACGCGCTCACGAAGATCCTCG
>CAYFIG010000123.1:0-6322 GCA_964342905.1 uncultured bacterium | reverse complement strand
ACCTGGGGCTCATCACGGAAGCTTCCCGGGCTCTGGGAGTTCCGCTGCCCACCACGGCGGTGGTCCAGGAGCTGTTTAACGCGCTCCGGGTCAAGGGGCGCGGCGGGCTGGACCACTCGGGGGTGATCACGCTCTTGGAGGAGCTCGCGGGCACTGAGGTCAGAGCCGCGCGATGAGGGCCACCGTCGATCGACCTGGCCTCAACTCTCAGGGGCGGAGCTTCCCCATCAAGATCCGGCGCGTCCGGAAAGGAGACCTCTCCAAGGTCAAGGATGTCGTCGAGCAGGCGTTCGGCGACTTCTACGAGCGCCAGCTCGGCAGTCGCCCGCGGCAAGTCTTCGGGGGCGCCCAGTATGTCCACCATCGCTGGCTCATGGAGCCGTGGGGGTGCTTCGTGGCGGAGGAGGGCGATGGGAAGATCGTGGGAGTCGCGGTCTCGGTGATCTGGGGCATGGTGGGGCTGGTGGGGCCCATCGCGGTCCTCACCTCGTATCAGAACGCGGGCATCGGCCAGCAGTTCCTCAAGGCCGCTCAGAGCTTCTTTGAGGAGAATAAGGTGGCGCTCCAGGGCCTCGTCACGTACCCGGGGAGCCCCAAGCACCTCTGCTTCTACCAGAAGTACGGCTTCAGGCCCAAAGGGCTTGTCGCAATCACGTTCAAGTCCATGGATCGCCGGGAAATCATGCCGGCCAAGCTCGCCCTCGCGATCCACCGCTTCTCCGCGCTCGAGGAAGTCAGGAAGAAAAGCATGATGCAGAAGTTCCGGCGGCTCACCAACTCCATCTACCGCGGGATGGACGTGGGCAAAGAGGTGGAGATCGTGGACGGGCTCGCGCTGGGCGACACGCTGCTCATAGAAAAGGGGCACGAGCTGGTCGGCTTCGCCATCTATCATACGCCGGGGGTCAGCGAGGCGCCCCAGGGAAGCCTCTACATCAAATTTCTCGCCCTCAACTCGCGTCACAAAAAGCCCGAGTACTTTCATCAGCTCCTGGCGGCCCTGGAGGAGGTGGCCCACGCGGCTGGCCTTCAGCGGGTGATCGCGCCGGTCTACACGTACTATTGGGCCGCCTACCAGGCGCTTCTGGAACGCGGCTACCAAATCGACACCACCATGGTTCGCCTGAAGCGCGGCAAGCTCCAGGATTACGAACACCCCGACGATCTCGTGCTGGACGACTGGCGGTGATTCGGCGCCCAACGCCCGTGGCCGTTGCCCTGGCTGCCGCGGTGCTCGTGTGGCTGGGACATTCGGGGGACGCCTCGGGCCATGCCCTGGTGATCGAGTCGCTCCCACGTCCCGATGAGCCAGTGCCACCCTCGTTCTCCCGAATCGTTCTCCGCTTCAACAGCCGGATCGAGAAGTCTCTTTCCCGCGTTTCGATCCTCGGCCCGAACGCCGACCGCGTGCGGCTTCGCGTCACCGGTGACGGAGGCCCCGGCTCTCTGATCGCGCCCGTGCCGACCCTCTCCCCGGGAATCTACACGCTCGAGTGGAAGGTCCTTTCCACTGACGGTCATGTGACGGAAGGGGGCTTTCGCTTCCGGGTCATGCCAGCGCCCTGAGTGCCAGTGCTCTCATTTCTGGATATTCTTCTTCGTGGTTTGAGCCTGTCGAGCCAGGCCGTCGCGCTCGGCGGCATCGCCTTCGCCCTCCTGATCGTGAACTCTTTGGCCCGCACGGAGGCGGATTTCCTGCCACGCCTTCGGTGCACCCTCGGACTCACGGCTGTGGCAGCCTTTGGAGTTGCGGTTGCTCACTCGCTCTCTCTGGTCCTTCAGCTCCGCGCGCTGGCCGATGAAACAGGCTGGCCGCTACCCCAGGTCCTCGCCACGACTTACTCCCGCGTGATCCTGATCCGGCTGCTCGCCTGCCTCGGACTGGTCGTGGGGTGCTGGGCCCTTTGGCGAAAACCCAGAGCCGGCCTTTGCTGGGTGGCGCTGATCGCGTCTGCAATTATCCTGGGGGGAAGCTCGGCCTGGATGAGCCATGCGGCGGGGCGGCTCCAGAGCCGTGGCTTCCTGTTGGGCTTCGACGCGCTCCATCAGATCGCCGCGGGAGTCTGGATCGGCGGGCTTGTCCACCTGATCGTCGGTGCTGTTCCAGGGGGCCAGACGCCCTGGCCCAAGGCCGTGCTTCAACGTTTTTCCACCATGGCCCTGGCTGCTGTGGCGACGCTGATGGCAGCAGGCGTGGCGCTCTCACTTACCTATGTGGATGGGGTCGCGGGGCTCGTCGGGACTGCGTATGGCGTGATGGTATTGACCAAGGTAGCGGTCCTCGTTGGCCTCCTAGCACTGGGCGGGATGAACTTCTTTTCAGTGCGCCGGCTGACCAGGGATGGCGAGGCCCCACCACCTCAGCTCTGGCGGTTCGTGGAGGTGGAGGTCGGGCTCGGAATCACCGTGCTCTTCGCCGCGGCCTCGCTCACCTCACTCCCCCCCGCCGTGGATGTCGTGGCCGATCGCGCCAGTCTTGCCGAGGTCCGCGCCAAGTTCACGCCGAGGTGGCCTTCCCTGAGCACTCCCACGATCGAAGAGCTCCTGGCCTCAGCAGCCCCGATCATGGACCTCCGCGCGACGCGAAAACCCGAGGAGAACGTCTGGTCCGAGTACAACCACCACTGGTCCGGCTTCTTCGTTCTCGCCATGGGACTCCTGGCCGTTTTGGAGCGCACCGGTTGGGCCCGCTGGGCGCGCCATTGGCCCTTGCTCTTTTTAGGGCTGGCGGGGTTTTTGTTCTTGAGAAGCGACCCGCGGGCCTGGCCGCTCGGCCCGGCCGGCTTCTGGGAGAGCATGACGCTCCCCGACGTGCTCCAACACCGCCTCTTCCTCCTCCTGACAGTCGCCTTTGGATTCTTCGAGTGGATGGTGCAGCTCGGACGGCTCCGCTCCCCCCGCTGGGCCCTCGTCTTCCCGCTCCTCTGTGCCGCGGCTGGGGGGCTTCTTCTCACGCATTCCCACGCGATGTTCAACCTCAAAGCGGAGTTCCTTGTCGAGATCACTCACGTTCCCCTCGGCCTCCTGGGGATGTTCGTGGGATGGACCCGCTGGCTCGAGCTGAGGCTATCGCCCCCCGAGAACCGTGTGCCGGGCCAGCTCTGGGCGCCGGGGCTCGCGCTGGTCGGGATCCTGTTGCTGCTCTATAGGGAAGGCTAGGGCCAAGCCGAGCAACTGGGCTAGGTCTCGGTATAATACGTTCATGGCAGCACCGGGCTCGGTTTCTCTTGGCATCGCCTGTGTCGTCCTCCGGGTCGTGCTGGGCCTCATCATGATTCCCCACGGAATGCAGAAACTCTTCGGCGTCTTCGGAGGTCCCGGCCTGGAGGGGACTGCGGCCTTCTTCGCCAAGATCGGCCTCACACCGGGCGGTTTCTGGGCCTGGGTGGCCGCGCTGGTGGAGTTCGGCGGCGGGATCCTCCTCGTCATCGGGTTCCTGGCTCGGGTGGCCGCGTTCTTCCTCGCGGTCCAAATGTGCGTGGCGATCCTCAAAGTGCACGTGCCAAAGTTTTTCGCGTCGGAGGGAGGAATGGAGTTCGCCCTCGCCCTTGCCGCCATGGCGGTCGCCGTCGTCCTGCTGGGCGGCGGGCCGCTCTCGGTGGATCGCTCCATTGGACTTGAAAAAGGGGCGAGGCGATGATCTCGGGCTCTGCGACGCCCGAAGGGACCACCGCCTACCGCGGCCGGGCGGCTGAGGCTCACCCCGAGCACTTCAGGGTCTTCGACGAATGCGCGGTCTCCTCGGTAGGGATCGGTACCTACCTGGGTCAGGAGGATCCAGCCACCGACCGGCTCTACCAGAATGCCGTGGTTCGCGCCGTGGAGCTGGGGGTCAACCTCATCGACACAGCGGTGAACTACCGCCACCAGCGGAGCGAGCGAGCTGTGGGCGAAGCGTTAACCCACCTCATTGGCCCGGGTCGGCTCAAGCGCGAGGAGATCGTGGTGGCGACCAAGGGGGGCTACATCCCGTTTGACGGCGCGCTGCCAACCAACGTGGGGGCCTACTTTACCGAGACCTACCTTCGCCCCGGCATTCTTCGCCCCGAGGATGTGGTGGCCGGCTGTCACGCGATGACTCCCCGCTACCTGGCCGACCAGCTCGAGCGGAGCCGGCGGAACCTCCAGCTCGAAACCCTGGATATCTATTATCTCCACAACCCCGAGACGCAGCTCGGCGAGGTCGAGCGCCCGGAATTCTTCAGGCGGCTCGGCGAGGCATTTACCTTCCTGGAGTCAGCGGTCCAGAGCGGGAAGATCCGCTGGTACGGCACTGCCACCTGGAATGGCTACCGTCAACCTCCGAACGCTCCCGATTACCTCTCGTTGGCCGAGGTAGTGGGAGCCGCGCGCGCAGTGGCCGGAGACCGTCACCACTTCAGGGTGATCCAGCTTCCCTACAACCTCGCCATGACCGAGGCATTCACACGCTCCAACCAGATGGTGGACGGCGAGACCGTTTCCATCCTCGAAGCCGCGCGCCGCCTGGGGATCTATGTCGTGGCGTCGGCCTCTGTTTACCAGGGACAGTTAACCCGAAACCTGCCGCCCGTGATCAGCGAGTATCTGACTGGGCTTCGCACCGATGCCCAGCGGGCGCTCCAGTTTGTTCGCTCGACACCGGGGCTCGGGTCGGCGCTGGTGGGGATGAAACAGGTCTCGCACGTGGAGGAGAACCTCGGGGTGGCGAAGCTCGCGCCGATGCCGTGGTCCGAGTTCCAGCGCCTCTTCGGGGAAGCGTAGTGGAGCTACTGGTCTCTCGCGACGCCGGAGAGCTTGCGGAGGCGTCGGCGAGGCTGTTTCAGGAGCGCGTCAAGGATAAGCCCGATCTGGCCACGGCGGTTCCTGCGGGACGGACTCCCCGGCGCATGTACGGACTCCTCCGGGAGGCGCGGATGCGCGCGCCCGCGGACTTCCGAGCCATGCAGGTATTTCAGGTGGACGAACTGTGCCCTCCGGCGCCGCCCGATGGCTACTTCTGGCGTCAGGTACGGAGCGAGTTCCTCGCGTGGGCCGGCGTGCCACCCGAGCGGTGGCATCCGTTCCGGGTTGATGCCCCTGACCTGGAGGCGATGTGCGGGGAGTACGAGGAGACCATCGCCAAGGTCGGGGGCCTGGACCTCGTCATGCTGGGGCTGGGTCCGAACGGGCATATCGCCTCCAACGAGCCAGGGAGCCCGTTTGAGTCGCTCACGCGCCCTGTGCGCCTTTTGCCCGAGACGGTCCGCTACATCCTGACCGACGAGGTGATCCAGGGAACGGTCTCGGACCGAGCTGTCACGCTTGGGATGGCGACGATCCTCCGGGCGCGAGAGGTGGTGGTGCTCGTGAGCGGTGGAGCCAAGCGTGAGCCGCTCAGGAAGCTCCTCGATGGCCCGGTGACCCCCGAGGTCCCCGCCTCGATCCTGCAGCGTCACCCGCGCTGCACCATTCTCGCTGATCGGGACGCAAACCCCTGAGGGCACTCCGGGCGAAGAGTGAAAGCGGTTGAATTTTAGGGCGCCTTAGGCTAGGGTGGACAGCCGTGATGATCTCGAAGATCCATCATGTCGGGATTGTGGTCGAGAAGCTTCAGGCCGCCTACGAATTCTACCGGGACACGCTGGGCCTGCCGGTCATTCGCGAGGCCGAGCTACCAGATCAGGGAGTCCGTGCCGCGCTCCTGGCCGCGGGGGAGAACGAGGTGGAGCTGCTGGAGCCCATCGCTGCCGGGACCGGTGTGGCCCGGTTCCTTGCTAAACGCGGTGAGGGCCTCCATCACGTCTGTTTCGAGACCGACGATGTGGGCGCGGCGCTCCGCGAGCTCAACGCAAACGGTGTGGCGCTTATCGACCCAGTTCCGAGGCCGGGGCTCGCCGGGCTGATCGCCTTCATCCATCCTGCCGCGTGCGCGGGGGTCTTGGTCGAGCTTGCCACACCGTCGGGCGTCATGCCTCCCACGCCCTCGCCGGTCAGGCTCAAGCGACTGGTGATCGGCGCGGCTGACCCCAACGCCACGGCTGAGCGCTTCCAGCGCCTCTTTGCCCTCTCCGAACAGTTCGTCAACGGAAGGCCCCGCGTCATGCTCGCGGTAGGCCGGAGCGCGCTCCTGATCGTCCCGCGCGAGGAGGTCGGCGGCATGGAGGGGATGGTGGCCCTCTCCATGGTGAGCGAGGATCTTGCGGCCCTGATCCGGCGTCTAGAGTCGGCCGGAGCCGGCATGCTCAAGGGGACGAGTGAGGTGACCGTGGAGCCCCGGTCGAGTCACGGCGTGCATCTGCACATCAGCCGCTACGAGTGACTAAAACGCGTCGTCCGCGGCAGTGATCGCGTCAAGGTCAGC
>CAYFIG010000122.1:0-6325 GCA_964342905.1 uncultured bacterium | reverse complement strand
GGAGAAGCGGGTGTCCAAGAACCCCGAGCGCTTCGGGCAAGGGGCGATCGAGGGCGTGGCGGCCCCGGAGGCGGCGAACAACGCGGCCGCCGGCAGCTCATTCATTCCGCTCCTCACCCTCGGGATCCCCGGCAACGCCTCCATCGCCATGATCTTCGTCGCGCTGATGATCCACGGCGTCCGGCCGGGCCCGCTCCTGCTCCAGGAGCACCCGGACCTGTTCTGGGGGGTTGTGGCCTCGATGTACGTCGGCAATGTCCTCCTCCTCGGCCTCAACCTCCCGCTCATCGGCCTCTGGGTCCGGCTCCTGGAGGTGCCGTACCGGTACCTGGCGGTCCTCGTGGTGGTCATCTGCATCGTCGGGGCATACAGCGTCAACAACAGCGTCTTCGACATCGGGACGATGGTCGCCTTCGGCGTCATCGGGTTCCTGATGGGCAAGGGCGGCTTCCCGCCGGCGCCGATGGTCCTCGCGATGATCCTCGGCCCCCAGCTCGAGCGGACGCTCCAGCAGTCGCTGATCGCCGCCCATGGGAACCCGCTGGTCTTCTTCCGGCGGCCCATTTCGTCCACCCTCCTGGGGGTCGCGGCCCTGGTGGCGCTCCTGCCCGCGGTCCGCTGGGCTCAGCGGCAGCCCTGAGCCGAGGACGATGAGGAACCGAATGCAGCCCAAGGTTTTCATCACCCAGCCGGTTTCAGAAACGGCGATCCGGAAGCTTCAGGCCGTGGCGGAGGTCACCTGGAACCCTGATCCTCTCCACGTCGTGACAAAGACGGAACTCCTAGAGGCCGTCCGGAAGCACAACTATCTCTTCTGCCTCCTCCACGACAGTATCGACGCCGAGGTGATCGCGGCCAACCCGGACCTTAAGGTGATCGCCTCCATGGCGATCATCCCTGCTGCGATCGATGTCAAGGCCGCAACCGCCCGGAGGGTTCCCGTCACGGTCATCCCGCCCATCGTCACCGAGGCCACGGCGGACCTCCACTGGGCCCTCCTGCTGGCCGTGGCCCGGCGAGTCGTGGAGGCGGACCAACTTCTTCAGAAGGGCACGTTCCCCGGCGGGCAATCGGCTTACCTGGAAGGAGCCAGAGTCTACGGAAAAACCCTCGGGATCATCGGCTGCGGCCGGATCGGCCAGGCCGTGGCCCGGCGGGCCCGGGGATTCGGGATGCGGATCCTCTACTACGAGCGGACGCCTCTCGATCCCGCGGAGGAAGAGGTCCTCACTGTGACCTACACGGCCATGGATCGGCTCCTGGAAGAGGCTGACTTCGTTTCCGTCAATTGCGCCTTTACCCGTGAGACGTACCATCTGATCGGAGAGCCTCAGTTGACGCGAATGAAACCGACGGCGTACCTTATCAACACGGCCAGGGGGCCGGTGGTGGACGAGAAGGCACTGGTGAAGACGCTCCGCGAGCGACGGATTGCCGGCGCCGCCCTTGATGTCTTCGAACACGAGCCTCACGTGGACCCCGAATTAGTGAGGCTTCCAAACGTGGTCTTGACCCCGCACATCGGCAGCGCTGTGTCCGAACTTCGGGAGGAGATGGCCCTCATCGTGGCGGAGAACATCTTGGCGGTCATCCAGGGCCGGCGGCCCCCGAACTGCTTCAACCCCGAAATCTACAACTGAACGGAGGGATCAGAACTGTTAGAGATTCGTGATCTCCACACCTACTACGGCGAGAGCTATGTCCTCCAGGGGGTCTCTCTCAGCGTGGACAAGGGCCAGGTGGTGGGCATTCTGGGGCGGAACGGTATGGGGAAGACCACGCTGATCCGCTCCATCATCGGCTTCACTCCCCCGCGGCAGGGGCAGGTGCTCTTTAAAAAGAAAGACATCACCGGATGGCCCTCCTACCGCGCGGTGGCTCTCGGGATGGGGCTGGTGCCTCAGGGCCGCCGGGTCTTCCCCTCGCTCACGGTGATAGAAAACCTCGCTGTCGCCACCAGGGGGGACGGTGGCCCGTGGACCGTTGAGCGCGTGATGGATCTCTTTCCGCGCCTCAGGGAGCGCGCTGAGCATCGGGCGGGTAAGCTCTCGGGAGGCGAGCAACAGATGCTGGCCATCGCCCGCGCCCTCATGACCAATCCTGATCTCCTGCTGATGGACGAGCCGACCGAGGGCCTCGCGCCGCTCCTGGTTCGGGAGGTGGGCCGGGTCATCGGCGACCTGAAGGCGCGGGGACTCTCGATCCTCCTGGTCGAGCAGAACCTCCCCCTGGCGCTGAAGGTCGCCGACCACGTTCACATTCTCTCGCGGGGCCGGATCGTCCACTCCTCTGCGCCTCAGGCGCTCTGGGCGAACGAGGAGATCAAGTCCCGCTATCTGGGACTGTAGCTATTAGAGCGATCTGACAGCGCCGATCCTAACCGTATCCAAGGTCCGAAAGACCTAGCGGCGGCCTCTGCGCGCGTGCTAGGCTGCGCCGCGCCAATTCCCGGGAGGTGTGACCATGCGCTTACCGTGGCATGCTTCCTCAGAAATACGCTTGCCCGGGTCCGACCGGCGGCGTCCAGTCGCAGTCGCCGAACGGACCGTCCCCGTTCTGCCTCACGTAGGCGATGCGCCGGTGGCCGGGGGGAAGCCCTTTGCCTGTGAGGACCATGCCGAGCCAGTCCAGCACGTACTCGTGGCAGTCCAGTGAGCCGAGGTTCTGGATCCTCCAGAGCGGATGGAACTGGTTCTCCAGAACCCACATCTCCTTGGGGGCCCGGAGCTCCTCGAAGACCTCGATCGCGTCCTCCAGCGGGCACAGCGGGTCGAACTCACCGGTCACCAGGAGCGTCGGGCACCGGACGCGCTCCACGTACCCTTGGACCGTCATCGTCCGCGCCATCTCGTCGAACTCCTCCTCGTCCTCCATGCCCGCCATGTACATGAACATCTGTTTGAAGCGTGGGGAGGATTGGGTGAAGATCGTGTTGTTCGGGTTGAAGCAGGCCACACCGCTCGCGACGGCGGCCATGCGGTGATCGTAGCTCGCCAGCCTGAGCGACCAGTAGCTCCCCATGCTGATGCCGTAGACGGCGACCTTCGAGGCGTCGATCTCCTTTCGCCGGAGGACATAGTCCAGCACCGCCGCACCCGCCCGCTCGTAGCTGTCCCCGACGCTTCGGATGTTCTTGATGTTCGAGGCGCCCTGCCCGGGACCGTCCATGGCGAGGACGTGGAAACCGCGCGGGATCGCGATGTTATGCGAGGCGCGCGGGAAGACCTCCTTGGTCTGGTCCATGCCCGGGACGTAGATGATGCACGGCGCCCGCCGCCGGTCGGGCAGAAGGTGGAGCAGGCACGAAATGGTCTTGCCGGCGTCGAACGGGACCTCGACGCGCTCGATGGGGTACGCGGCGCACTCCGAGCGGCGGTCGACCATCTCGGTGAGCTTGGCGTACAGGGAGAGCTTCACCGGGTTGTCGTCGTAGAAGATCGGATGCTGGGCCATCCGGTAGGCCTCGATGGCGTGATCGTAATGCTCGGTGGCCGTCACGCGGAAGCCGTTCGCCTGGGCGCGCCGGGCGAGCGCCTCGTGGTGCTCGGCGGCTTCGCGCCACATCTTGGGCAGCATCCGGTAGTTGTGCGCGCGCCGCGGGGTCTCGGGCTCGTCGCGCTCGAAGTTCTGGACGCGCCCGCGCATGTTGAGGGCGAGGTCGAGGATCCACTGCTGTCCGTCCCGGTTGGTGCGCAGTTTCCGGATCATGGTTCCCTCTCAGTCCAGCGTGATGAAGATGCAGTGACGCGGTTTACCGTCTAGGGCCTTGGAGCGGTGACCCTTGCCCCACGTATCCTCGACGAGGATCACCTCTCCGGCGTCGATGCGCCGCGTCTCGCCATCGCTGGCCGTGAGCTGAACGCCGGCGTCGAGATTGATGATGTACTGCCGCCGCGGGGCCGGATGCCAGTCGAGGTCGTAGTCGGGTGGCACTTCGCGGAAGATAATCCCGCTGGCCGGCAGGCGCTTCGACAGCCGGCCGCTACGAGTCGATTCCGTGAACTCGACCTCCACATCCTGGAAGTGCGACTCGCCTGAGGTGTCGGCATAGAGCCGGTGGATCTTCATAGAACCTCCTGGCGCGATGGTGCGCCGATCATCGCGTTGCAGAGCGCTGCCTCCACGATCCTGCTTGCTTGCTCCAGGGTGATTCCAGCCACGGTGATCCTCCTCGGTTGGCGACGTTCTGATCGGTCAACATAAAGGCTCTGCTGAGCCGGCCAGGCGCGCCCTGCCCAGTGCCACCGCCGCGGTCGACGCAAGAAAGGCGCTGATCAGGTCTCCCTCGGTTTCACCGGTCGGCGAAGTGGGGCATCACCTCGCGAACCGCTCCATGGAGGCCATCGCTTTGGCGTGGTCGAGGCCGCCCATGGTCATCCAGCAGATTAGGTAGTTGAGGTTGACCTGATGCCGGAGCATGGCGATCCGCTCGCGCACGCGGCCAGGGGAGCCGTGGAGCGCCACGTGCTCCCAGATAAAGTCGTAGGTGAGCTTGCCGAGCTTCGGGAAGCTCTCGCGGTAGTGGCGGTAGGACTCCGGGATCAACTCCCAGTTGCCCTCCGGGGGAGTGGTCACAGCCTGCTGGGCCTTGAGGAACCAGTCATACGCCTCGCCCATGTCCCGCCGGGCCTCCCCCTCGGTCTCCGTCACGTACACCGAGCGCGCCACCCGCATCTGCGCCAGCGCGGGATCGCGACCGGCCGCAGTCCAGTGCCGCATGTAGAGGTCGTACATCTCCTTCAGGTTCTTGAACGACTGTGTTTGGGCGAAGAGCACGTTGAACCCTTCGCGGCCCGCCATCTCCGCGGTGGACGGGCTCACGGCGGCCAGCCAGATGGGCGGGTGGGGCTTCTGAAGGGGCCGCGGGTGAACGGATACGTTGCTCACCTGGTAGTACTTCCCCTGGTACGAGAACCGCTCCCCCTTCCAGGCTTCGAGAATGATGTCGAGCGCCTCCCGGAAGCGCTCCCGGCTCTCCTCCATGGGGATCCTGAGCGCCAGGTATTCACTCCACTGATAGCCCCGGCCGATGCCGAAGTCGAGCCGGCCGTCGGAGAGGAGGTCAGTGAGGGCGGCCTCCTCGGCCAGGAGGAGCGGGTTGTAGAAGGGAAGGATGAGCACCGCCAGGCCGATCCGGATCCGCCTGGTGCGGGCTGCCAGGTAGGAGCCGAAGTTCAGGATCGCCGGGCAGAGCCCATAGCGCGAGAAGTGATGCTCGGCGAGCCACACCGAGTCGAAGCCCAGCTCCTCGGCGCGGAGGATCTGCTCGACGGCTTCGCGGTACACCTGCTCCTGCGTCTTGGATTCGTGCCACTGAAGCAGGTGGAACAGCCCGAATCGCATCATCGCCTCAATTCTCGCTCGGAGTTTCCGCCCGACTACACATCCAGCTAGAGCCTTGGTACCCGCAGGGTCTCAGGGATAGGCCGCGCGCCACCCGCCGCAGGCGAGGGCGTAGACGTCCTGGGTCCCGGCGGGCAGCGGGTACTCGTGCCAGGTCCGGCCGGCGTCCTGGGTGCCGAAGACCTGGCCGCTACGCGTCGCGCAGTAGACCTGATCCGGGTCCTTCGGGTGCAGCGCCAGCGCCATCATCGTGCTGTGCGCCTTCACTCCGTGATCGATGCGTCGCCAGCTCTGGCCCAGGTCGTCGCTCCGGTAGAGCGAGCCGTCCTCGCTCCGCGCGGCCGGGCTGAGGCAGGCGAACAGCGTGCGCGCGTCGTGCGGCGACACCTGGACGTCGCGCGCGTAGGTGAGCGGCGAGAAGCGGCCGATCTCCATGTCCTCCCAGGTTGCCCCGCGGTCCGTGCTGCGGAAGATCCCCATGCGGAGGGCGAGGAACACCGTGCCCGGCGCGGCGCTCGACACGCACAGCGCGTGGGTGTCCATCATGCCTTCGATGTCGGTGTCGCTGACGATCCGGCTCTTGAGGTGCGGGCGCTCGGCGAGCTTGACCAGATGGTGGCTCACGTCTTCCCAGGTCTCGCCGCCGTCCAGGCTCCTGAGGACTCCGTCGACTTCCAGCCCCGCGTAAAGCTCGTGGGGATGGCTCGGGTCGGCGGCCAGCCGGGTCACTCTGCAGGGGAAGTTCATCGTGACGCGCCCGGGGGCTCGGAACGCGGGCAGCCGCCGCCAGGTGTCGCCGTCGTCGTCGCTCCGGTAGACCGCGGCGGGCGCGGCACCGGCGTAGAGCACGTTCGCGTCCCGTGGGTGAAAGAGGAACGACCAGACGGCGATGCCCGCGTCCGGGAATCCGAGCGCCGTCCAGCGCTCGCCCCCATCCGTGCTGCGGTACGGACCGTACTGGGTGCCCGCAAAGAGCACGTGC
>CAYFIG010000121.1:5112-6335 GCA_964342905.1 uncultured bacterium | reverse complement strand
GCAGCGAGGGCTCCTTCTGCCGGGCCAGGACCAGCTGGTCCACATGGAGGATGGCTGTGTCGATGGCGCCGGCCAGTAGAGGCGGCACATCCGCCGAGGCGATGGGGATGAAGGTCACCTCCTCGGGCTTCAGGTCGGCCTTCCGCAGCACCATCCGGCTCAGGATGTCCGCGAACCCGCCGACCTCCTGGACTCCGATCTTCTTCCCCTTGAGGTCTTGGAGAGTCTTGATATTCGAGCGCACGGTCATGGTCGAGGCGAACTTCGGAGCGGGGCTGTAGATGCTCTTGATCCCGGCCTTCCGCGCCACCGACACGGCCACCGAGGCGCCGGCGCCCCCGCCGACATCGAGCGCGCCGCTCACCACGTTGCGGATCGCGTAGACGCCGCCCTCGAAGGTGACGATCTCCACGTCCAGACCTTCCTCGGCGAAGAACCCCTGCTCCTTCGCCACCCAGGGGCCGATATGGACCATGTTGGGCGGCGTCGTCGGCATTCCGAAAGTTACCTTGGTGGCGGCCGCGGCCCAGTCCCCGGAACCTCCGCACAGGACGACGCTGGCAACTACGATGGCCGTCAACTGCACCATTCGCCGCGTACCCATGTTGCTCCCCCTTTCTTCCTCCGGCTGATCACCGAAGTCGACTGCCCTCTTCGTGAAGCGGTAGCTCCGGCGCGGATCAGCCCCCTGTCGCGCGAGACGCGCCTGAGGTACTTAACCGCGGGGATGAGCTGGGGCAGTCGAATGCATGGTGGGCAGGGCCAGAATTGAACTGGCGACACCAGGATTTTCAGTCCTGTGCTCTACCAACTGAGCTACCTGCCCACCAAGGGCGCTACGCTACCAAACTAGCCCGGCTTTGTCTAGGCGGATAAAAGCTAGATTCCCTTGAACCAGCCGTCCGCGGCCAGCTCCGCCAGCGCGCGCTCGTAGGCCTGCACGCTGAGCGCTAGGTCCTCCTCGCTATGGACCGCTGAGACCCAGCCGTGGTACATGGAGCAGTCCACGCCGTGGTTCAGGAGCGCGCAGCGGAGCACGTGGTAGAGGGCGTTGCGGCGCGGCCGATCGAACCCGGCCCATCCCGGGCGGCCCTCGAAGGAGACGTGATAGATGGAGGCTTCGCCAAACGCGGTTCCGGGAGCGCCGACGCGCTTCATGACCTCGGCGAGGGCGGACCGCAGCACCTCGCCGAGCTTGTTGGCCCGCGCCTGGAGACTCCCGT
>CAYFIG010000121.1:0-5102 GCA_964342905.1 uncultured bacterium | reverse complement strand
CCCGCCACAGCCGAAAGCGGGTTGGCGTTGAAGGTCCCCTGCTGGGCGACCCGCTCGCTCCGGTCCCAGGCCGGATCGCCCCGGTGGGCCAGGAGCTCCATGATCTCACGCTTGCCCGCCACAGCCCCGCCGGGGAGGCCACCAGCCAGAATCTTGGCGAGCGTGGTCAGGTCCGGGGTCACGCCGAAGTAGGCCTGGGCGCCGCCGGGAGCGTAGCGGAAGCCGGTGATGACCTCGTCGAAGATCAGAACGACGCGGTGCCGGCTGGTCAGGGCGCGAAGCTCTTGGAGAAAGCCGGCGACGGTGGGCGTGGTCCCGGCCTGACCCCCCGCAGGCTCCAGGATCACGGCGGCCACGTCCCCGCGCTCCAAGAGCCCCTCCACCGCCTTCAGATCGTTGGGCGGGCAGAGGAGCACCTGGTCCAGCGTGGCGCCGGGCACCCCGGTCGAGAGCGGGACGTCGTAGGGCGGATTGACCCCCGCCACAACGCCGTCATGCCAGCCGTGGAAGTGGCCCGTGAATTTCACGACCTTCGGGCGCCCGGTATACGCGCGGGCGAGACGCAAGGCCAGGTGGGTGGCCTCGGTCCCCGACATGGTAAACCGAACCAGCTCGGCCGAGGGGACGAGCCGCACCACCAGCTCGGCCCACCGCACCTCCAGCTCGTGGCACGCACCCGGGTGGGTGGCCCGCCCGGCTTGCTCCTGGAGCGCCGCCACGACCTCGGGGTGACAGTGGCCCAGGAGAAGAGCGCCGTGACCCATCCAGTAGTCCACGTACTCGTGGCCGTCCACATCCCACTTCTTCGAGCCCGAGGCCCGCTCCACGTACACGGGAAAGGGGGGCAGGTGACGGCTGTCGTGGGTGACCCCGCCGGGGATCGCCCGGCGCGAGCGCTCCCAGAGGGCGAGGGACTTGGGGTGCCGGGCCCGGTACGCGTCAAGCACTTTGGATGATTCTGGACGAGGTGTCATGTTCGCTTGCCTCCGCGAGCCTGTGCGCACTGGACGACCGTTTGCAAGAGTTCTACGAAGGCCGCGTGGACCTCCACCGGCAGACCATCCACCGTTGCCTCTCGCCGGCGGGTTAAGCCGTCCACGCCGCCGGCCTCCACGCAGGCAGCCACCAGTCGCCGCTCCTCTGGAGGCGTGTGGAGGAGCCGCCGGCCGGTCAGGAGGGCCAGGTGAGCCGTCACGCCATAAGCGCCCCAGTTGGAGGTTCCCGCCACCACCAAGTGGTCCACCCGCACCACCGAGGCAATCTGCCTGGCGAGCGGGCCTTGCCTCAGGATCCGTGACCTGACGTTTCCCATGCCTACCTCGTTCCCGCCATCGCCGATACCGACAGTCGTGATGCCGCGAGGACGGAAGAGAAAGAGGCTGTCTACCGGCCGGTTCCAGGCCGCAATCGATTCACGCCGGGCGCTCCAATAGTCGCCATCCTTGGCGCGGCCAGGACGCTCCACCGCCACCAAGTGGGTCGGCGAAATCTCGCGCAGGAGCCTCTGGGCTATTGCCTCGGCTTCGCCCTCTGGAAAGGCAATGAGGTCTATCGGCTCGCCCAAGACCTTGAGGGTCGCCTCGAGGACGGGAAGCGCGGTTTGATCGCTCAGGTATAAGACCGACTTCCCCAGGAGGCGGAGCGCGCGCCCGAGGACCGCGGTGCCCGGAGGCCCATCAGTCTCTGGCTGGTCAGGCCCGAAGGCGAAACCCGTGGTCAGGAGGACCCGTCGGCTCCGCGCCAGCGCGGAGGCGGCTCGGCGAGCGCCCCCCGGATTGAAGAACCCGACAATCCCGCGGGCCCCGGGGTCCAAGGCCAGCAAGTGATCAATCGGATCGAACGTCCGAGGCAACGGGAACGCCTCCTTCCGGCCGCCCTTGACGCTATCACCTTCAGCCAGGGCGGGCAACCGCTTTCGCCCTCCGGTACACGCTCACCGGCCCGAAGTCTTGGGCGCCTCGGGCTGGGGAATCGTGAAGAGCATCGAGACGGCATTGATGCCGTCCTTGTCGAAATACACAACCAACCCGCTCTTGTAGAAGAAGACCTTTTTCTCGTCCTGGACTCCCACGAGGTCGGGAGGGCCCCAGCCATCGAGGACGACGCGTGACGCAAAGACCCGCGGCTTGGGCTCGAGGAGGAACGACCGCACGAGGGCGGGGTGGTAGCCCTGCTGAGTGAGGAGCCCGAAGTCCACCACCATCCGCTTCATCCCCGCCGGCGCTCGCTTCCCCTCATAGACCCACTGGATGGTTTCGTACCCTTCCAGAGTCCCGCGCACCTCCTGAGAAGGATTCCCGTAGCGCTCGCGCACAGTGTCGCGAGTGCTGACCCCTGGAGTAATCCCACCCCACTCCCCCGCGGCAGGAATCCCGGGAACGCCGCCGAGAAGGAGCGCACCGACCAACGCCGTGAAGAGCCTTGCCATCAGTAGCCGAGCGCCATGCCGTCGCCGCGAGGATCGGCGCCGCCCATGAAGGTCCCGTCCCGCACCACGATCCCTTGCGCGTGCCCCATCCGGAAGAAGAAGTCGCTCACCACCTCGACGCGGTGGCCGCGCCGCGCTAGGCCGGTCACGGTTCGCCTGGCAATCCGGCCCTCGAGCCAGAGGATGTCGGCGCCCAGATCGTCAGGGGTGAAACGCCCCATGAGAAAGCGGGGCCGGTCGATGGTCTCCTGGATCTCCATGCCGAAGTCCAGGACGTTGGTGAGCACCTGGAGGTGGAACATCGCCTGTCCCTCCGATCCCATGGTGGCGAAGCCAAGCACTGGCCGAGCGTCCCGGGTGATGAGAGCCGCAATGAGCGTATGGAAGGGTCGCTTGCGGGGGCCGAAGCAGTTGGGGTGCGAGGGATCCATGCTGAAGTAGGAACCGCGGTTGTGGAGGATCACTCCGGTTCTCTCGGGGACCACTCCCGAGCCGAAGACGCGGAAGAGACTCTGGATCACGCTGATGATGTTGCCGTGCCGGTCGGCGATGACGAAACCGGTTGTGTCGCCCGTGGGATCCCCCCACCGGTAGCGCTGTGCCTTCTTCGGGTCGAAGGCCGTCCGGCGCCGAGCCGCATACGCCTTCGACAGGAGCTGATCCACGGGCAGCCGGGCATGAGCGGGGTCCGCGATCCAGCGATCGCGGTCCGCGTAGGCGAGCTTCACCATCTCCACCAGAAGATGGAGGTGGTCAACCGACTGGTAGGCCATCTTGCCGAGGTCAAACCCTTCCACGAGGTTGAGGGCAAGGAGCGCGGCCAGCCCTTGGGTGGGCAGCGGGGGTTCATAGATCGTGTAGCCACGGTAGGAGGTGGAGAGCGGATCGCCCCACTCCCCGCTGTGAGCTGCCAAGTCCTCGGCAGTCACGAAGCCCTCGCTCTCGAGCCGGCGCGCAATGGTCTTGGCAATCCGCCCGCGGTAGAACAGGTCGGGCCCCTCATTCGCGAGATCCTTGAGCGTGAGCGCCAGGTCCGCCTGGTGCAGGAACTCGCCGGCCTGAGGAGTTCGTCCGCCTGGAGTAAAAATTCGATGCCACTCGGCGTCCGGGATCAGGGAGCTCTGCTCCGCGATGCTCTGGCTGAGCAGGGGCGTCGTGGGGAAACCCGCCTCAGCGTAATGGATCGCAGGGCTCAGAAGGTCACCGAGCCGGTGCGTGCCGAAGCGCTCCAGGAGCATCCCCCAGGCCCGGACACACCCCGGGACCGAGACCGAAGCGGGCCCGACGCTCGGCAGCCGAGAGAGGCCCCGCCGCGCCAGCTCCGGGAGCGACGCTCGAGAACCAGATCGGCCAGCACCGCTGAGGAAATGGATGCGCCCGGTGGCGGCTTCATAGTAGAGCATGAAGAGATCGCCGCCCAGGCCGCACATGTGAGGCTGGGTGACGGCGAGCAGAGCGTTCGTTGCCACCGCGGCGTCGGCCGCGGTACCGCCAGACTTCAACACCTCGATGCCGGCGAGCGTGGCCAGGGGATGGGCCGAGGCCACCATCCCTTCCCGCCCCATGGCCACGGGGCGATGGGCATATCCGATTGGGGGCATGCTCAAGGCGCCTTGAAGAGTTTCGTGATCTCGTCCTGGGGGAACGCGGGCATCGGCCTCGCCCGGGTCCCCTCGATGAGCATCACGCCCTCCTCCCGCGAGACGACCTGGCCGATGAACGCGCAAGCGATCCCCTCGCGCGCACAGGCGTGGAGCAGTGTAGCTGCGTCAGCAGGGGCCAGGGTCAGCAGCAGGGCACCGGAGGCAATGGTGCCGAGCGGGTCCAGGCCGAACTCCCGGCAGAGGCGGCCCCCTTCGGGGAGGATGGCAATGCGCTCCCGTTCAACGCGGAGCCCGACGCCCGACGCCGTGGCAAGTTCCCAGAGCGCGGTTGCGACGCCACCTTCGGTGGGATCGTGCATGGCGTGAACGGGCACCAGCTCGCACGCGAGCATCGCCTCGGGGACCACGCTGATCCCCGGCTGGCGCAGAAATTCCTTGGCTCGCTCAATCACTTCCGTCGGCACGCCGCGGCGCCGGAGCTCGGCCGCTTTTTCCTTGGCGATGATGGCCGTTCCCTCCACCGGGACGCCTTTTGTAAGCAGGATCACGTCGCCCACCCGGGCCCCACCGGTCGTCACCAGCCGATCCTTGGCCACCTCGCCGAGCATGGTCCCCACGACGATCGGTCGGTCCAGGCCATACGTGACCTCGGTGTGGCCGCCCACCAGCGAGACCTCGAGCTCCTCACAGGCCCGACCGATCTCGGCAAAGAGCTGCTCCACCCCGCTCTCGGTGGTGTGCGCCTCGGGGAGGAGGAGCGTGGCGAGGAGCCAGCGGGGACGGGCGCCGCGCACCGCCACGTCGTTCGCGTTCACCTGGAGAGCGTACCAGCCGATCTCCTCAGTGGCGAACGTGATGGGGTCGGTGGTGGCGACGAGGTACCGGTCCCCCATCTCGATGACGGCCGCGTCCTCGCCGATTCGCGGGCCCACGCGCACGCGCTCGTCGCGGGGCGCCAGCTTGTCAAAGAAAGCCTGAAGCATCTCGGCGCGCAGCTTTCCGACGGGAAGGGACGACATTGCCCGCCCAGTATATCGCACGGCCATTACCCCATGCTCAACGGCTCGCCC
>CAYFIG010000120.1:457-6346 GCA_964342905.1 uncultured bacterium | reverse complement strand
GCGGAGCAATTCAACAACGCTCGATGCCTCATGCGACGACCGCCTCCCGCCCCTCGAGCTGGAGCGTCCTGGCCACCTCGGCGGACAGAAGGTCCATGGCGTACTTCCTGAACTGGCCGAACTCCAGGCTCGCGATGTCCCGGGGGCGGGGCAGCGGAATCTTCATCTCCTCTTTGGTGGTTCCGGGACGGGCCGTCATGACCAGCACCCGGTCCGCCAGGTAGAGGGCCTCGTCGATCGAGTGGGTCACGAAGAGCACTGTCTTCCTGTACAGGCTCCAGATCCGGAGCAGCTCCTGCTGCATGACGAAGCGGGTCTGGGCGTCGAGGGCCCCGAACGGCTCATCCATCAACAGAACCTGCGGGTCCACCGCCAGCGCCCGGGCGATGGAGACCCGCTGCTTCATCCCGCCCGAGAGGTGATGCGGGTACTTCTCGGCGAACTCGCTGAGCCCCATGACCTTGAGGAGGTCGGTCGACACCTGGCGCCGGCGCTCGCGTTCCACCCTCCGGGTGGCCAGGCCGAACTCCACGTTATCCTGCACCGTCATCCAGGGAAAGAGGGCATAGTCCTGGAAGACAAAGGCGCGGTCGGAGCCGGGAGCGCGGACCTCCTGGCCGCGGATCTCGACAGTTCCGCTGGTCGCGGGGATGAGCCCGCCCACAATCTTCAGGAGGGTGGACTTGCCGCAGCCGGAGGGGCCCAGCAGGCAGACGAACTCGCCCTCCCTGATCTCGAGGCTCACATCGGCGACGGCTAGGACCTCACCGTCCTCAACCCGGTACCGCTTTGTGAGCCGTGTGAGCCTAACCATTATTGCTATCCGGATACGAGCGCATCACGGTCCGGGAGGGCGTTTGCGGCGATCTGTCATCGGCCGCGTGACGGGCTGATCGCCTCGGCCTTCTTCTTCTCCCAACCCGGGTAGCCGGGGTACCCGTCCTGGAGCGAGAAGTTGGTGACCTCCTCGTAGGTCACGGTCTTCTGGATCACGTCATGCTTCTTCATCCAGGTGATGAGCGTTTCGATCCAGACCTTCGGCGGCTTCTGGTACTGCCAGCCGCAGCGGTCATAGGCGGCCTCGATGAGCTTCCGGTCCATCTTGGGGTTGTAGTGGGCCAGCACCTCGACGCCGACCTTCTTGTCCTTCCGCATGACCTCGACGGCGTCCATGTGGGCCCACACGATTTTCTTCGCCAGGTCCGGGTGGTCCTTGATGAACTTCTGGTGCATCACGAGGCCGTTCCGCAGCATGTCGCTCTGGATCTTGGACTTGTCAATCATCTCGTGGGCGTCGAGGAGGATCTTGGCCCCCTTGCCGGCGGCGTCGGTGCCGAAGGGCTCAAAGGGGAAGGCCGCCGCGACGGCCCCGGTGACGATCGCCCCCGCGATCTCGGGAACCGGCGCCATGGTCAACTCCACGTCCTTGGGGCTGAGCCCGAAGCGCGGCAGGATGTGCTCGAGGAGGGTCAGGTACTGGACGTCGAACTTGGTGACGATCCCGATCCGTTTGCCCTTGAGATCCTGCCAGGACTTAATGTCCTTGTTGGCGATGATGATGGCGCAGTTCGCCGAGGACGAGCCCACGATGATGTTGGGGATCCCCGCCGCATGGAAGCGGATCGCGTTGGCGAACTGGTTATACCCAACGTCAAAATCGCCGATGGACATCATGTTGTTGGAGCGGATGTAGTTCCCGCCGACGAAGTCGACCTTGACGCCGTACTTCTCCCAGAAGCCGAGCTTCTCGGCCATGAAGGGCTGGATGTGGTCGTACCCCGGGGCGCCAGCCAGGAGCTTGACGACATGGCCCTCGTGGGCCAGGGCTGTCGCGCCGGTGAGGAAGACGATCAGGGCGGCGATGGCGGCACTGGGTCGCATAGCGCTCCTCCGTTTCGGCTGAGGGGTCACGCGAGTTTCGCCCTCAGCCAGCCGAACATGTATGCGGTGGCCCAATTGATAGCACGGGGCAATGTTCCGGTCAACGGGCAGTTCCACAGGTCTGTCAAGAGCAGTTATCGCGTGCTATCATAAGCCCAGCGTGATGCGCCCTACCTGGGTCTCGCTCGCCGTCGACGATCGCGTTGCCTATCTCTCGATGGCGCGATCTCCGGTCAACGCCATGAGCCGGGCCTTTATGAGCGAGCTGGAGGCCGGCCTCGACCAGGCCGCCGCCGATCCCGATGTCCGCGTCATTATCGTGACCAGCAAGCTTCCCGACATGTTCAGCGGCGGCGCGGACATCCGAGAGCTGGAGGGACTCGACGCCGACGGGTGCGCGGCGTTCATCGCCCTCGGACAGGGCCTCTTCGGGCGGATGGGCGAGATCCCCAAGCCGATCATTGCGGCGATCAATGGGATCTGCGTCGGTGGCGGACTGGAACTCTCAATGGCCTGTGACCTCCGGATCACCGCCAAGTCCGCGCGCTTCGGCCAGCCCGAAGTAAACCTCGGTGCCGTCTCGGGGTGGGGAGGGACCCAGCGCCTCCCGCGCCTCGTCGGGAAGACACGGGGGCTCGAGATGCTGCTGCTCGGTGAGCAGATCTCCGCCGAGGAGGCGCTGGCCATCGGCCTCGTGAACCGCGTGGTTCCTGACGCGGCGCTGATGAGCGAGACGATGGCGCTGGCTCGGAAGCTCGCGGCGAAGTCGGCCGTCGCCCTTGCTAAGGTCAAGGAGACTGTGGAGCGAGGCTTGCCGCTTCCCTTGGCCGAAGGGCTTTACGAAGAGGCGCGCTGCTACGTGGAGGCCTACGTTGCCGGCGACGTTAGGGAAGGGATTCGAGCCTTCTTGGAGAAACGTCCGGCCCGCTTCCCGGGCCCCTGATCGAGGAGTCATCCGCGGAGGGTCTGATGCACGTCGGCCACTTTCTCACTCGAGCCGCCCAGCGCTACCCTGACCGTCCCGCCTGGCTCCAGGGAGACTTGACGATCACCTTTCGCGAGGCCGAGGCGCGCGTGAACCGCCTCGCCCACGCCCTCCTTTCCCTGGGCGGCCAGCCCGGCGACCGGGTGGCGATGTTGCTCCCCAACTGTTATCAGGGGCTCGAGACACTCCTGGCTCCGATGAAGGCAGGGATGTGCGTGGTCCCGATGAACATCCGGCTCCACCCGAGCGAGCACGAGTACATGCTTAATGACTCCGGCGCGTTCGCCTTGGTTTACGCCCAGGAGTTCAGCGACCACCTGGCCCAGATCCGGGGGAACTTGACGAGCGTGAAGCAGTTCATCTGCGTCGGGCGTGGGGCCGGCAGCGACCTCGGGTACAAACAGCTTCTGGCCGAGCAGCGGGACACGCCCCCGGACCTGGCCATCGAGCCCGACGACCTGGCGTGGCTCTTCTACACCTCCGGCACAACCGGGCACCCGAAGGGAGCGATGCTCACCCACCGGAACCTCATCACGATGGCGGAGCAGTTCCTCCTGAGCATCAACCCCGCGCGGCCAACCGACGTCCTTCTCCACGCCGCCCCCATCACCCACGGCTCGGGGTGCTCCATCTTCCACCACATCGCTGTCGGTGCCGCGAGCGCGTTCCCCGCCGCCCGTTCTTTCGACCCGCCCAAGATCTTCGAGGCGATCCAGCGCTACCGCGCCACCACCATGTTCCTGGTCCCGACGATGATCAATGTGCTCCTGGCGAGTCCCGACAAAGGGAAGTATGACCTCTCAAGCCTCCACACGATCTTCTATGGCGGCGCGCCGATGTACGTCGAGCAGCTCCTGGAGGCCGTTCGCACCTTCGGCCCGATCTTCGTCCAGCTCTTCGGCCAGGGCGAGGCCCCGATGACCTGCACGAGCCTTCCCAAGGAGGAGCATATCGCCGGTGACGATTACGTAAAGCTCAGGCGCCTGGCCTCGGCGGGACGCGAGGTCACGGGGATCCGCGTCCGGGTGGTGGACGACGCGGACCGCGACCTGCCCGCCGGTCAGATGGGGGAGATCGTGGTCCGCGGGGACCTGGTGATGAAGGGGTACTGGGGGAAGCCCGAGGCCACGGCCGAGACGCTCCGCGGCGGCTGGCTCCACACCGGCGATATCGGCTATCTGGATGAGGACGGCTACCTGTACATCACGGACCGAAAAAAGGATATGATCATCAGCGGTGGGGCCAACATCTACCCGCGCGAGATCGAGGAAGTCATCTGTCAGCACCCGGCGGTCTTCGAGGTGGCCGTAATTGGGATCCCGGACGAGAAGTGGGGGGAGCAGGTGAAGGCGCTTGTCGTCACCCACGAGGGGAAGCGCGTCACCGAAGCCGAGATCATTGAGCACTGCAAGCGCCACCTGGCCTCCTACAAGAAGCCGCAGTCGGTGGAGTTCCTGCCGGCCCTGCCGAAAAACGCCTACGGGAAGGTTCTGAAGCGGGAGCTCCGCGATAGGTACTGGGCCGGCAGGCAACGGAAGGTCTGAGAGGAGACGGAGTCATGAGAGCGGTCGCGATTATCGGCGTGGGCTCCACCCCGTTCGGGAAGCTCGAAGGGGTGGGGATCGTGGAGCTGGCCGTCTCAGCCTGTCGCGAGGCCCTGGCTGAGTCCCGGATTCCGAAGGAGAAAATCCAGGCCTTCTATCTTGGGAACTTCGTCGGCGAGCGGCTCGCCAACCAGGGGGCCCTCGCCGGCATGGTTGCGAACCGGTTGGGCCTCGCGGGGATCCCGTGCACGAAAGTCGAGGGGGCGTGTGCCTCGGGCGGGATCGCCTTCCGTCACGGTGTCCTCGGAATCGGTCTGGGCCTCTACGATTTCGTCCTGATCGCGGGCGTTGAGAAGATGACCTCGTCTCCCACCGCCGAGGTCACGGCCGCGCTCGCCACCGCCGGCGACGAAGAGGGCGAGATGCGGACCGGCCTCACGTTCCCGGGCGCCTTCGGCATCATCATGCGCGAGCACATGGCCCGCTACGGGACCACGCGCGAGCAGATCGGGCTGGTCTCGGTGAAGAACCACGGCCTCGGTGCCTCCAACCCCAAAGCCCAGTTCAGGAAGCCTGTCACCCTGGCGGAAGTGCTCAATTCGCGCCTCATCGCCGACCCGCTCCGGCTCTTCGACTGCCCGCCCATCTCGGACGGCGCCGCCGCGGCCGTCCTCTGCCCCGCCGAGTGGGCGCGTGACTTCCATCCCAAACCTGTCCGCGTGCTCGGGAGCGGCCACGCCACCGGCCCGGCCACGCTCTGGGAGATGGACGACATCACGTCGTTTCCTGCCACGGTGAGCGCCTCGCGCGAGGCCTACGCCATGGCCGGAATCGCCCCCGCCGACGTCCAGGTGGCGGAGGTCCACGACTGCTTCACGATCGCCGAGATTATCGCCACCGAGGACCTGGGCTTTTTCCCAAAGGGGAAGGGCGGGCCGGCCGTGGAGGAGGCGCGAACCGGCCTCGACGGCAAGGTGGCTGTCAATCCCTCGGGCGGCTTGATCGCCAAGGGGCATCCTGTCGGCGCCACCGGTTGCGCCCAGCTCTATGAGCTGGTGAAGCAGCTTCGCGGCGAGGCCGCCAACCAGGTGCGGAACGCCGAGATCGGGCTCGCGCACAATCTCGGCGGCACCGGCGTGGTCAGCACCGTCACGATCCTCGGGCGGCTCTGATGCTCCAGGGCCGCCGCTGCGCCGAGTGCGGAAAGCTCTCCGTGGACGGGAGCCACCCGTGCCCGTTCTGCGGGGCTCAGGGCGGGAGTCTGGTCGCCCTCTCCGGCCGGGGCCGCCTCCTCTCCTGGACGGTTATCCGCGTGGCTCCGAGCCGCTACGCTTCAGAGACTCCCTACGCCGTCGGTCTCCTCGAGCTGGAGGAAGGCCTCCGCGTCACCGCCCGCCTCGACGCCGATCCCGAGCAGCTGACCGCCGGGCAAGCCCTCACCTTCGCCTCCCTCGACCCCTCCCGCGGCCCGATCTTCCG
>CAYFIG010000120.1:0-447 GCA_964342905.1 uncultured bacterium | reverse complement strand
AAAATGCAGTTTGATGAAAAATCGGGAATATCGGTTGCCCTAGGGATGAAGGACGTTAGCAACGATTTTGGGCGAATGGATGGTCGATCGTCGCCCGCGCTGACCCGGTAGGGCTTTGCCCCCTTACCGGTTCAGATCCTGCGCCCTACTCAAAATTCCGGACTAGACTCATGGCATCATCCTGACTAGGCTTGTCACATGCGTCCTGAGCCTCCGGAGGCATGAATGCTTTCGGGCAGTCGCCAAATGGGTCAACGGCCGCGTGCCTGTTGGTCTTCCGCACGTAACGCAAGGCAGGCCGTGGCGTAGGTGAAGGACCCGGCCTGAAGAGGACCTTGAAGAAGGCAGCGCTCAACGGGACGGTCCTGGCGTGGGAGGAGAGCGGCACGGGACCCGCCGTGCTCCTCGTTCACGGCCTGTCGGAGACCCACGCGTCCTGGCGATACC
>CAYFIG010000119.1:0-6404 GCA_964342905.1 uncultured bacterium | reverse complement strand
AGAAGGTTCAGCTCGCTGGCCCCCGCGACCAGCAGGCCAACCACGAGCGAGAGGAGCCAGGTCCGTTCCAGCAGCGATCGCGGGGCCTCCGTCACGGACTTGGGAAGCCTGGCCAAGACACCGCTGAGCGACTCTCGCCATGTCCGCTGGGGCGGCTCGGGGGGCGCTGCGAGCAGAACCGGTGCCGTGAGCGAAACCGGGGCGGGCGCGGCAGGAGCCTCAGGCCGGAGCGCCCTGGACCCAAGCTCCTCCCGGAGCGCGCGGATCTCCTGGTGGAGAAGGCGGATCTCCCGCACGAGGGCCTCCTGCTCCTCGCGAAGCGCGCGCAGGGAGGCGATCAGCTCGTCAAGGCGCGGACGATCTTCCTCACTCTCCGCCATGGGATCCGCTCCGGTTCCGGCTTACCCGGGTTCTCCCTTCGCTCCAACCATATCATGGCTCCTGTTTCACTCGACCTTCACGACGGTCTCCTTGGGGAGCCGGCCAAGGAAGTCGGCAAGGGCTTGGTCGAGGTAAGCCTTGTCCTTGGACTCCAAAGTCACCTTTACCTTGTATTCCGGGTTAAAGAACTCGGGATAGGAGCCGAGCATCAGGCTTGGGTGGGCCCGCAACAGGTCGTTCAGGAAGTCGGCCAGGATCCCCTCCCCCATGCGCACAAACACGCTGGCGAGAAAATACGGCTGGTCCCGAAACCGTTCCTTGATCGCCTCGAACTTCTGCCTGAAAATCTCGGGCACGCCAGGCAAGATATATACGTTCCGGACCATGACGGCGGGAAAAACCAGGGAGTCTCCCGCCACGAGCTCGGCGCCCTCGGGGACCTCGGCCATCTTCAGGCGGGTATCGTTGAGGTTCCCCTTGTAATACTGCGCCAGCAGCCTCACCAACTGCGGATGGCGTACCACGCCGACGCCCAAGGCCCGGGCCACTCCCTCAATGGTCACGTCATCGTGCGTGGGTCCGACTCCCCCCGAGGTGAACACCAGGTCATACGCCTTGCTGAACTGGCCCACTTCCTGACAAATCAGGGTCACCTCGTCCGGAATCACGGAGATCTGCCTCACCTCCACGCCCAGGGTGCGGAGCTCGCGGCAGAGGTAGGCAGCGTTGGCGTCGGTGATCTTGCCGGAGAGGATCTCGTTTCCGATCAGCACGATGCCGGCAGTCTTGGCCATACGTCAGGTTCATTCTAGACAACTGTGGGGGCGCCACGCCACTCCTTTTTGCCCCGACCCGACACGCTCGCGTCGGCCAGCCACACTTGCCAGACCCGGTCGGATGCGCGGGCCGGCCGCCGGCGCACACGGTTTTGGCATTGGCCACTTTTCGGGTGACAATAAGGCTGACAGACTGACAAGCTAGGAACGCACGTGGACCAACCCTTTACGCTCGTGGCAGCCGTTGTCTCTGCGCCGCCCGCCAGAACCTGGCTTGAGTCCCTCGGGTGGCTCGTTCCTTCACCGTTTGCAACCCGCTGGCTGCTCCTGGCCGACTTCGTAATGATCGCGGCCCTTGCCGTCCGAAGTCGCCGGACGGTCTTTACCCTCCCCGCGGCTCTGGTCGTGGGGTTCCTCGTCCTGAACGGCCTCGGAATGCTCCTCACCGACTTCTTCCTCGGACTCCTGGCTTTCCACCTCCTTACGGGGACCGTAGCCCTGGTGGGGGGTGGGCGGCTCCGGTGGTGCGGGGCTGGGCTCCTCGCCCTGACGCTTCTCCTCGGTCTCGCCACCTGAGCCCCAGTTGAGCTAGAATGGGCGCACCCATGAGCGCGGCTTCGATTCAGCTGAGCGGGTGGGCCCTGATTCTCGGCGCGTCCTCGGGCTTCGGTAGAGCCACGAGCCTGGCGCTCGCCCGCGCCGGGCTCAACATCTTTGGGGTCCACCTGGATCGGAAGGCTACCCTCCCCAATGTGGAACGGATCGTGGGGGAGATCCAAGCCTTGCGACGTGAGGCCCGCTTCTTTAACGTGAACGCTGCTGACTCTGAGAAGCGGGCCGAGGTGCTGGACCAGATCGGGCGCATGCTTGAGGAGCGCAACGAGCCGGAGAGCCTCCGACTGCTGCTCCATTCGTTGGCTTTCGGAACACTGAAGCCCTACGTGATCGAGCCGCTCAAGGAGGCGGTCAGCCAGGCGCAGATGGACATGACCCTGGATGTGATGGCCCATAGCCTCGTGTACTGGTGCCAGGAGGTCGTGGTTCGCGGGCTCATGGGCGTGGGCGGGCGGATCTTCGCCATGACCTCCGCGGGTGGCACGCGCGTGCTCCCCTACTACGGCCCGGTCTCGGCTGCCAAGGCGGCGCTCGAGTCCCACGTTCGGCAGCTCGCCATGGAGCTGGCGCCCCGGGGGATCACCGTCAACGCGATCCGCGCGGGGGTGACCGAAACGCCATCCTCTCAGAAGATCCCGGGCTACGAGGAGATCAAGACCATGGCGCTTAGGCGAAACCCCTCGAACCGGATGACGACTCCCGAGGATGTCGCAAAAGCTATTGTCGTTCTCGCTCACCCGGACACTTACTGGATTACCGGTAACGTCATCGGAGTTGATGGCGGCGAAGATATCGTGGGTTAATCGGCCTCGTGACCTATACCCAAGGCGTCGTGCTGGGCGTTGTTCAGGGTCTCACCGAGTTTCTCCGCGGCTCGCTCCTCCCGTTTGTCCTCTACCGGCTTGGACTGGGCTTGGTAATCCTCGGCGTCTTCGGAGTCACATGAGCGATGACGACACGCAGCTTCGTCGACGTGGCGGTAGTTGGCGGGGGAAACGCCGCGCTCTGTGCCGCCCTGGCAGCGCGCGAAGGTGGAGCCCGGGTGCTGGTTCTCGAAAAGGCACCAGAGCCCCAGCGCGGAGGGAACTCGTTCTTTACCGCGGGAGGGTTCAGGTTCGTCCACACGGGCCTCGAAGATCTCAGGAAGGACGTGATCCCGGACCTTACCCCCGGAGAAACGGCCTCGGTGGAGATCAACTCGTACACCGAAGAGAACTTTTACGACGACCTGACGCGGCTCACCGAGAACCTAACCGATCCTGACCTTGCCGACCTTCTCGTCACCCGCTCGCGCCCGACCGTGATCTGGATGCGAAGCCAGGGAGTTCGCTGGATCCTCATGCTCAGCCGCCAATCTTACAAGGTCGGCGACAAGCACCGGTTCTGGGGCGGGCTCAGCGTCGAAGCGGTGGGGGGCGGGCCGGGGTTGGTCCAGGCCCTCTATGACCGAGCGGTAGCAGTCGGCATCGAAATTCGGTATGAGACCAAAGCCACGCGCCTTCTCCTGAACGATCGGGGTGCCATCCGCGGCTTGGTCTGCCGTGGACCAGAGGGTTTCGCCGAAATCGAGACGCGGGCGGCGGTGCTCGCCTCCGGCGGCTTCGAGGCCAACCCGGAGTGGCGGACCCGCTACCTCGGTCAAGACTGGGAACTGGCGCGAGTTCGCGGCACCCGCCACAACACCGGCGATGGCATCCGCATGGCCCTGGAGATCGGGGCCCAGCCTTACGGCCACTGGTCCGGTTGTCACGCCGTGGCCTGGGATCTCAACGCCCCGCCCTTCGGCGATCGCCGGGTGGGCGACCTCTTCCAGAAGCACTCCTACCCCCTCGGGCTCATCGTCAACCTCAAGGGAGAACGGTTCGTGGACGAGGGAGCCGATTTTCGAAACTACACCTACGCCAAGTACGGTCGGGAGATCCTGAAACAACCCCACCGGGCCGCCTTTCAGATCTTCGACCAAAAGGCGGTCCCGATCCTTCGGGAAGAGTACCGGATCCGCGAGGTCACCAAGGCCGAGGCGAACACGACCGAGGAGCTGGCGCGGAAGCTGGAGATCGACCCCGCGGGGCTGGCCCGCACCGTCCGTGAGTTTAACGCCGCAGTCCAGCCCGGCGAGTTCAACCCGGCAATCCTGGACGGAAAATGCACCAAGGGAATCACGCCTCCCAAATCCAACTGGGCCCTCCCCTTGGACTCGCCACCGTTCGTGGGATACGCGGTGACTTGCGGGATTACCTTTACCTTCGGAGGGCTCCGGGTCAACACGCGGGCTGAAGTCCTGGACACGGAGGACCGCCCGATCCCCGGCCTGTACGCGGCCGGCGAGCTGGTGGGTGGGCTCTTCTACCACAACTACCCGGGGGGCGCGGGACTGATGGCGGGCGCCGTGTTTGGCAAGCTCGCGGGCGAGCATGCGGCAAGCTATTCAAACGTCGGTTGAGGTGTAGGGGCCGACGGCGAGCGCTCGGGTCTGGTCTTCAGCGATTCGTTGACGCGGTGCTGTCCTTAAATCTCCAGTAGCTTTTGGAGCCTGCCCCGGTCGAAGCCCACCACGATCTCGTTGTCAACCACGATCACCGGCACGGCCAGCTGTCCGGTCTTGGTGACCAGCTCTTGACGGGCAGCCTCGTCCTCGGCCACGTTCTTTGCCACAAAGGCCACCCCCTTTTGCGAAAGGAACTCTTTCGCCCGATGGCAGGGAATTCAGTTCGTGGACCAGTAAACGGTCACCTGATGCGCACTCATCACAGATTCTCCCTTAGATGTCGCAGAGCAATTCCCCGAAGATCTTCGCCCCGACCTTGAACGCCTCTTTCAGTGTGGCTGCGGCCCCCGGGATATCGGGGTGGGCCTCCCGCCAACTCCGCAGGTGCTCTTCCGACCGGAAGAAGTTGAGCGCATGTCAGAGCGAAGTGCAAGCCTTCTGCTGGATATCGCCCCGTTCTCCCACCCACACCATGATCCCCGTCTTCCCGATCGGTCCGTCCGCTCGCGCGTCGATCTTCAGCGCCTCTCCGCAATGGTGGCAGCGTGAGCGAATCGTCACAGGATGGTCAAGCATGGCCGGGACGCCCAAGGCATCGATCGCGCAGACCGCATACCGTTCCTCACCGTTCAGCAACACCACCCGGAAGGCCGTTGGAGCCGCCGCGAACGGGTACGCCACCGTGACCTGCCCATCCTGGAACAGGACCAAGTCCTTCTCGTCCAGCCGGGTGATCGCCTCACGAATCTCAGCGGGACCGTGCTCCGGAAGAAGCGCCATGACCGTATCGACCTTCACCGGACCTCCCGCTGCGATGAACGGTCCAGGATCACCCGGAGGGCCCTCCGGGCCACAGGATCAAGTGCCCGGCGGTCCTGCCATTTGGCAATAAACTCCGCATCCAGCAGCTCTACAGCGTCCTTGACCTCGAAAGCTCTCCCCATCTCTCCCTCTTCCTGAGCCGCCTACCGGATCTCCCAACGCTTAAGATGCGCGAGCGGAACGCGTGGATGCACGAAAGCATCAGGGGGAGGCCATGCGTGCCTTAAAGCCCGCGGCGTTCAGAGCCGAAATCCAATCACGCGAGCTCATCGCCTGGTCGTCGGGCTCAACGAAGACTGCCCCGTCCCTCGGATCCACCACGACGCCCCTGACCCCTTTGAGGGCCTTGAGGACTTGCTCCACCTTCTGAGCTACCTTCAAGCTCGTGATCCCGTCCACATAGAGCGTCGGCTTGGGGGCCGCTGTCACCGACAGGACCGAGGCTCGAAACCCGAGCTGGTCGATCGCCACCGCCAGCTTCTCGGGCGTCTGCTTGGAATCGTCGTAAATCACTCGCGCGTTCTCCGTCTCAAGCCGAACGTCTGCCCGCTTCACTCCCGGCAGCCTTTCCAAGGCTGTCGCAACCGAGATCGGTCAGGACGAGCAGACCATCCCCTTCACCTTGAGGATGGCGAGCTTGAGCTCAGCATACGCGAGCTGAGGGATGGTCAGGGCGAGGAGACCGAGGAGCGCAGCCAGCATTGCGGAACGGAGTCTCATGGAACCCCTCCAGATCGCGGTGAGGCCATCACATCCCCGCCGCGACGTAGTAGTAGCCGAGGTAGAGCCCCGCCAGGATCAGGACTAGGCCGCTGGCCCGCTTGATCCACACGGTGGAGGCCTGAAGACGTCGGAGCAGGCTCGCCTTGGCCAGCCCAACCAGAAGACTTGTCAGGAGCATCATGAGGGCCATGGCGGAGGCGAAGCTCACGAAGGTCAGGAGCGCTGCCCCCGAGAACCCACTGGTCAGCGGGAGCACGGTTATCGAGACGTAGATCGGAAGCGTGCAGCCCGTTGAGGCCAGCGCGTAGCCGAACCCGTAGAGGAACAGGCCCGCGCTCGGGGGGACGCTCCTCCCGGCCGGGCCGAGCGGCAAAACGAGCGACGGGAGACGCACGTCAGCGAGAAGAACGAGCCCGAGCAGGACCACCGCAAGGGCGATCACAGGCTTCGTGGCGATCAGGTAGGGCGAGATGGAACCGCTGAGCAGCGTGATCGCGACCCCAACGATAGCGAAGAACACGGCGCTCCCGGCGGCGCAGGTCAGTCCGAGCATCAGCGATCGGCCAGGGCTCTCGCGCCCCGTCCCCGACGAGGCCAGA
>CAYFIG010000118.1:4492-6465 GCA_964342905.1 uncultured bacterium | reverse complement strand
CGAGTTCGGCGAAGGCCTGCTGGAGGGGGTGGAGGCGGCCATCGGAAGCCATCCCTTCTACCGTTACGATGGCGCGCCCCTGGAGTTCGATCGGGAGGGCCAGGCAGGAGAGGACCGGCTGGCCGTCAACCAGGACCGTGCAGGTCCCGCACTCCCCCAGCTCGCAGCCGTGCTTGGTTCCGGTGAGCCCCATGTCCTCCCGGAGCACTTCCAGGAGGGTCTTGTGAACCGGGACCGCGACCTCGCACTCCTCCCCGTTCACGTTCAGGGTCAGAAGCAGCTTCCCCGCCATGGGCCCCTCAGCAACAGAGATAAGGTTAACTTAGAATTACTTTCGCTTAACCATAGATGAATCGCCTAAGGGCTGTCAAGGGGCAGCAGGAGCCGTGGATTGCGCGTCCACCGAGGTCGGGATATAGTGAACGCCGCATTTTCGGAAGGGGTATGGGCCGGTCCAAGCTCACGTCAATGAAGGAGGCGATCGCGCGGTTCGTTCCCGCCGGCGCCTCGGTCTCTATGGGAACCGCCCTGGAGGCCGCGATCCCCTTTGCCGCCGGCCACGAGCTGATCCGGCAGGGCAAGCGCGACCTCACCCTGATCTGCCCCATCTCTGACATGCTCTTCGACCAGCTCATCGGGGCCGGGTGCGCGCGGCGCGTGATCGGTGCCTGGGTCGGGAATGTCACCGCGGGACTCGGCTATAACTTCCGGCGGGCCGCCGAGCACGGGATCCCCAACGCCCTTGAGGTGGTGGATCACTCCAACTTCACGATCTCGCTCGCGCTCCTGGCTGGCTCGCTCGGTGCCCCATATATCCCGACCCGCTCGCTCCTGGGCTCGGGCCTGCTGGAGTCCAACCCGACCTTCAAGCGGAGCAGTGACCCGTGGTCGGGGGATCCCATCGTGCTGGTGCCGGGGCTCACGCCGGACGTGACCATCCTCCAGGTCCAGCGCGCCGATGCCGACGGGAACTGCCACTACTGGGGCATCCTCGGGATCACGCGCGAGGCGGCATTGGCGGCCAAAGGCGTCATCCTAGCGGCGGAAGAGATCTGGCCCACCGAACGGATCCTGGCTGACCCGAATCTGGTCTTACTCCCCTCGCTCAAGGTCCTGGCGGTGGTCCACGAGCCATGGGGCGCGCTCCCCTCCCCTGTCCAGGGCTTCTACGGGCGAGACCATGACTTCTACAACCGCTACCACGAGGAATCAAAGACGCCGGAGGGCTTCAGGGCATGGCTGGAGAAGTGGGTGCTGGGGGTCGAGGACTGGAAGAGCTTTCTCGACCTGCTCGGCCCGGCAGCCCTGGAGCGGCTCCGGGTGAAGCGCCACCTGCGCTCCGAACCGCTGGACTACGGGTACTGATGGAGTACACCGAGCGCGAGCTGATGGTGATCGCCGCGGCCCGCGAGATCCGGGACAGCGAGGTGGTCTTCGTGGGGATGCGGCTTCCGCTCCTGGCCTTTGCCCTGGCGAAACGAACCCACGCGCCGAGCGCCATCGGCCTCTTCGAGAGCGGGATCGTGCGCGAGAGTCCTGCCCCCGAGATGCTCTTCACGATGTCCGACCCCCCCAACGTCCCCGGGGCGCTCTGGTCCACCAGCACCGCCAACCTCATGGGGATGCTCCAGCAAGGGCTCGTGAACCTGGGGTTCATCGGCGGGGCCGAAGTGGACAAGTACGGCAACCTCAATACTTCCTACATCGGCGACTGGCGGCGGCCACGGGTGAAGCTGCCGGGGTCTGGCGGTGGCGTTGACATCGCGTGCCTGGCCAAGCGCTTCGTCATCATCATGCCCCAGGAGCGCCACCGCTTTACCGAGCGCGTGAGCTACATTACTTCCCCCGGGTTCGGCGAGGGGCGCGACTGGCGGCGGCGCGCGAACACACGTGGGAGCGACGCGCCGCGCGCATGGCGGCGCTCGTCGCGAGCGCCGCGTCCGGCGGGGATGCGTCATGCACGTCCTGCACGA
>CAYFIG010000118.1:0-4482 GCA_964342905.1 uncultured bacterium | reverse complement strand
TGGCGGAGGCCCCGTCGCCCTGATCACGACGGTGGGGGTCTTTCGCTTTGATCCCGAGAGCAAGGAGGCCTACCTGGCCTCCTACCACCCAGGGCAGCGCGTGGACACGGTCAAGGCCCAGACGGGATGGGACCTGAAGGTCGCGCCTGATGTGAGCGAGACTCCGGAGCCCGCATCGGCCGAGCTTGAGATCGTCCGCGCCTGTGACCCAGAGGGCTTCTGGACTCGATGAGCATCGATGACCGGAGAGGAGGGGCGCCATGCCATACGCGAAGACCGACGATCGGGTGAAGATCTACTACGAAGAACACGGCCGCGGGTTCCCGCTGGCTCTGGCCTACGGGATCGGTGGCAACACAACCATGTGGGAGCCCAACATCAAAGCCCTGGGAGCCAGCTACCGCTTGATCCTTTGGGACCCACGGGGCCACGGGCGGTCGGACAGTCCCGCGGACCCGGCGCGCTACTCCTTCCGCCGCTGGGCTCTGGACCTCCGGGACCTTCTGGACCATCTGGGGATCCGAAAGGCGTTCGTGGGCGGGCTGTCCATGGGCGGCGGGATCGCCACGCGCTTCACGCTCCTCTCCCCGAAGCGGGTGGCCGCGCTCATTGTCACGAACTCCGCGTCGGCCTCTGGGCTCCCGCTCTCGGTCGAGAACCTGGTGATGCGGGCCAAGAGCATCGAGATCACACTCACCAAGGGGATGGACGCTATGGCTGAGTTCGCGATGACGGCTAACCCGAACGTCACAGCACGCCTCCAGCTCGATCCGAACGCCAAGGAAGAATTCTACGCCATGTACCGGGCGCTGACTCCGGTCGGCTATGCCAATGCCCTCCGCGCTCTGATCGCCATGGATTACATCACCGACGAGCTGCCGAAGATCAAGGTTCCCACCCTCCTGGTGGGCGGGGATCAGGACCCCTCGCTCGGCCCCATGAAGGTCATGCAGAAGAAGATCAAGGGCTCGAAGCTGGTCGTGCTGTCGCCAGCCAGCCACTTCGCCAACCGCGACCAGCCGGAGGCGTGGAACCGGACCGTGCTGGAGTTCCTGGCCCGGGTGGAGAGGCGGAGGTCCTAGATGCCAAGCGACTGTTGCCTTTGAGCGTCGCATCCACTAGGATGCAGGGAACTAAGGAATACACCTGATGCGCAAGTACGTGGCGCACCGCCTGATGCTCTTCATCCCCTCCCTCCTGGGGGCCTCGATCCTGATCTTCGTGCTGATGCGCATGGTTCCCGGAGACATCGCCGAGATCCTGGTCTATCAGACAGGGACTGAGTCGAGCGCCATCCAGCAGAAGCAGATCCAGCAGATCCGCGAGGAGCTCGGCCTCAACCGGCCAGTGATCATCCAGTACCTCGCCTGGTTGGGGAACGCGATCCGGGGGGACTTCGGCTACTCCTACACGCAGCGGCGACCGGTGACAGACATCCTGAAGGAACGCTTCCCCCGCTCCATGGAGCTCGCCTTCCTGACGATCGTCGTGGCCATCATCTGGGCGATCCCTCTTGGCGTGATCTCCGCGGTGCGCCAGAACACCTGGGCGGACTACCTGGCGCGCGTAGTCAGCATCAGCGGCCTGAGCCTGCCGATCTTCTTCACCGGCGTCCTGATCCTCTACGGCCTGGTCCGATTCTTCCGCTGGCTCCCTCCCCTGGAGTTCGTGGCGTTCTTCGACAACCCGCTGGAGAACCTGAAGCAGCTCATCTGGCCGACGCTGGCCCAGGCCTACTACATCAGCGCCCCCATCGCGCGCCTCACCCGCTCGCAGATGCTTGAAGTCGTCCGCCAGGACTATGTCCGGACCGCCCGTGCCAAGGGCCTGGCCGAGCGAGCGGTAGTCTATCGCCACGCTCTCAGCAATTCGCTCCTGCCTGTGGTCACGTTCATCGGCTGGTGGGGCGGGCGGCTCCTGGGCGGAATCGTGATCATGGAGATCATCTTTTCAGTCCCGGGAATGGGGACCGCCCTGGTGCAGGCCGTGAGCTACCGGGACTATCCGACCGTGCAGGCGATCATCTTCGTGATGGCGCTGGTCTTCTTGACGATCAACCTGCTCGTGGATCTCCTCTACGCCTGGCTCGATCCAAGAATCCGGTACGCGTGAGATGGCTAACCGGGTGAGTGTCGCTGTGGGAATGGCCCAAAGAGCCGGGGCCGAAGTTCCTCCCCAAGCCGGCCTTGCGCGAACCGTCCTCTCCGTCCTCGGCCGCTTTGCCATCCGCCAGCCTCTCGGCGCCATCGGCGGTGTCATCGTGCTTGGCCTGATCATCACGGCGGTCTTCGCCCCCCAGCTGGCGCCCTACGGAGCGAAGGATGCCGCGTTTACCCAGTATCTCCCGCCGAGTGCCGAGTTCCCCATGGGGACGGATCAGCTGGGCCGGGACATTCTGAGCCGGGTGATCTGGGGGGCGCGCCTCTCGCTCTACGTGGGCTTGGTCTCGGTGGCCTTCGGGATCACGCTCGGCGCGCTCTGGGGGATCATCACTGCCTACTTCGGCGGCCTGGCCGACAGCGCAAGCCAGCGCCTGGTGGATACGCTGATGGCGCTGCCGCCCATCGTCCTGGCGCTTTCCCTCATGGCCGCGCTCGGCCAGTCGGTGAACAACGTGATCATCGCGCTGGCGATTTTGTTGACCCCCACTGCGGCGCGGACCCTCAGATCCGTGGTTCTCAGCATCAAGGAGAGCCCGTACGTGGAGGCCGCGCGGGCGGCGGGATGCTCGCACCGGCGGATCATCTTCCTCCATGTCTTGCCCAACAGCTTCGCCACCTATATCGTGCTCTTTACCGTGAACATCAGCTACGCCATCGTCGTGGAGGCCGCGCTCAGCTTCCTCGGCCTGGGGGCCCCGCCTGACGAGCCCTCCTGGGGGGGGATGCTGACGGCGGGAACTCTGGCGATGGAAACGGCGCCTTGGATGATCTTCTTCCCGGGCCTGGCAATCAGCCTGACCGTCTTCGGGCTGAACCTCCTGGGCGACGCCATCCGGGATATCACCGATCCCCGGCTCAGGGGAGGATTGGGATGAGCGGGAATTCCAACAGAGAGAAAGAGGAGGAACACCAATGAGAAAGCGTCTCGTCCTTACGTTGATCCTTGCCGTGCTGTTGGCGGGTCTCTCCGCATCGGGCGCGGCGGCGCAGGAAAAGCCCCGGTACGGCGGGATCCTCAACTGGTACATCTACGCCGACCCGGGCCGGCTGGACATCCACGCCGAGTCGCCGCTTTCGGTCCAGCAGGCGTTGGCCGGAGTCTACAGCGGGCTCCTCCACTACGACCCCGACGATCCGAGCAAGATCACCGGGGACCTGGCCGAGCGCTGGACGGCCTCGCCTGACGGCAAGACCTACACGTTCTACCTCCGCAAAGGCGTCAAGTGGCACGACGGCCAGCCCTTCAGCGCTGCTGACGTGAAGGCGAGTTTCGATCGAGTGCTTAACCCTGACTTTCAGAGCCCCCGATGCGGGTCCATGCTCAAGCCGCTCGTATCGAGCGTCGAGGTGGTTGACCCCCACACCGTTCAAGTTCATCTTAAGTTCCCCGCCGCCCCCTTCATCTCTTCCGTCGCCTCGGCCTGGTGCCGGGTCGTGGCGAAGCACATCCTCGAAAAGTATGGCGACCTGACGAAGCCTGAGGCCCAGATCGGGACCGGCCCCTTCAAGTTCAAGCGCTACGAGCGCGGGAGCGTCGTCGAGTGGGAGAAGAATAAAGACTACTTCATCCCCGGGCTCCCGTACCTGGACGGAGTGAAGCAGTTCATCCTGACCGGCGTACCCACCCAGCTTGCCGCAGCGAAAGCGGGGAGAATCCACCTCTGGGATACCTGGCCCCCGATGAAGAAGACCCAGGCTGATGAGCTCAAGGCCGCACGGGGAGATGAAGTGGAAGTCTACCAAGCTTCCATCAATACCATCATGCTGATCTACTTCCATACCCAGAAGCCGCCCTTCAACAACCCGGACATGCGGCGGGCGGTAAACCTGGCCATTGACCGCCAGGAGCTGGTCGCCAAGACCCTGGAAGGCGCCGGCGTTCCCTGCGCGCTCCTCGATCCCAAGCTGGTGGGAGACTTCGCCCTGTCGTTGGCGGAAGTGAATAAGCTTCCTGGCTGCCGGCAGCCCAAGGACCAGGACATCGCCGAGGCTAAGCGGCTGGTGGAAAAGCATTACCCGAACGGTATAGACATCGAGGCGTCGGTGCGCTCGGTGGGCGGGTATATCGACCGGGCCCAGCTCGTGCTGGCCCATCTCAGGAAGATCGGCATCCGCGGGACGCTCAAGACCTACGAGAGCGCCGCGGGCTTCGCGGTCTACGGGAAAGGCGATTTTACCTTCATCGCCATCCAGGACAGGGCCATGGTCACGGGGGACCCGGGCGATGTCTTTGCGCTGATCTACACGACGGGAGCGGGCAGCAACTGGGGAAAATGGTCAGACCCGAAGGTGGACGAGCTGACCGAGCGCGGCCTCAAGG
>CAYFIG010000117.1:0-6481 GCA_964342905.1 uncultured bacterium | reverse complement strand
ATGTATCCTATCACGGAAGGCGGGAGGACCAAGAAGGACTTGTGAATTCCCCCGGCCCTCGCGTCAGCGGTTGCTGCTCGGACCCGTCGGCCAGCGTGGTGAAGAGCTGACGGCTCCCGAGTCGGCTTGACTCGAACACGAGGTGACGGCCGTTGGGGGCCCACGAGGCGCTCTCGTTGGATCCGGCCCCGGCGGTCAACTGCCGGGGGTTGGAGCCGTCGACGTTGATGGCCCAGAGGTCGTGGGCTCCCTGGCGGGAAGTGTACACAATCACATCACCCTTCGGGGACCAACGGGGCTGGGTGTTGAAGCCGTCGAACGTCAACTGCCGAACGTTCGCCCCCTCGATGTCCACGATGAAGATCTGAGCTCGCCCGGCTCGTTCTGAGACGAAGGCGAGCTCGCGCCCTGTGGGCGCCCAGGAGGGTTCGGTGTCGATCCCCCAGTGTCTGGTGAGCCGGTGGAACTCGCCGGTGGCGATATTGAGCACGTAGATCTCCGGGTTGCCATCTTTCGTGAGCGTCATCGCCACGAACTTCCCGTCCGGACTCCAGCCCGGGCTCGAGTTGATGCCAGGGAACCCCGCCAGGAGCTGGATTGGCCGACGCTCGAACACGAACAGGCGGAAGAGATACGGGTAGCCCCGCATATAGGAGGTGAAGGCCAGAGAACGGGCGTCTGGGCTCCAGACCGGGGAGAGGTTAATGGACTGGGTGGTGGTGAGCCGGGTGATGCCCACGCCATCGGAGTCCATCACGTAGAGCTCCTTGGAGCCCGAGGCCGAACCCACGGCAGCGATCTTGGTGTCCGCGATCCCGGGCTCGCCGGTGAACTGGTACACCACCTCGTCGGCGATCTTGTGCGCGAGCCGGCGGGCCTCGGTAACGGGCAGGGCGAATTTCTTGCTGACGATGAGCCGGAATTCTGGGCTGGTCAGATCGTAGAGCCGCATCTCCGCCTCGGCCCGTCCCCGCCCCAGGGTCAGAAGGCCGTGGAGCCCCGCGTGAGCTCCGGCCGCGGCAGACCTCTCCCAGGCCTTCTTGACGTATTCCACATCGTTGGCGGGAAGCGGAGGCGACCCCGACACCACGCTGAAGAGCGCCGAAAACTTGAGGTCTGCCCCGACGACCTCCGCGAGTTTCCTCGGCAGCTCCTGAGCGTCGGTGCCGGCCACCAGAGTGAACTCGGGGATCACGATGTTGAGCTTTTTGGCGCCGCCGGCCATCACGTTCAGGAAGACATCGACGACCTGGGAGTGGGAGGACCGCGGGACGACGACGCTGGCCGCCAGAAGGAAGGTCAGCGCGACGCCAAAGAGGAGGCCGAAGTGACGGGCGCAGCGCACGGCTACCCCCGTTCAGGTCGCAGTTCGAACCGGAACAGGACCCGGAGCGATGGCTTGGGCCACTCGGACGGCAGCGGCGGAAACGGGCTGGCCTCGATGATCGCCCGAAGCGTCGCCTGGTCGTAAAACACATTCCCCGAGCTTCGCTCGATCTTGGGAGGCTTGATGGAGCCGTCCCGCTGGATCTCGACGTAGACGAACGGCTTCTGCTTCGGGCTCTCGACCTTCGCCTGGCGCTCCCAACTGTCTTCCACCTTCTGAAGGATCTGCCGGAGATACCAAGTGTACGGGAAGTCGGACACATCCAGGGACAGGGAGGCGGTTCCCTCGGGCGAACCGCTCGGGCGACCGGAGGAAACGACAGGCCGGGGGTCTGGGGCCGGAGCGGGTTCGACATGCCGGACAGCTGGAGGAGGCTCGGCTCGCGGCAGGGCTGGCGTGGGCTGGCGCTCTTTCGCGGGAGCGAGGGATGCCTGCTCCTTCTCGCCTGGTCGGGGCAACGCGATGGGTCGGCTCGGGAGCCGAAGCTCGGGGCGCGAGAAATCCGGCAACGCGGCCGGAGCCGGAAGCTCCTTCGCCACGGGCTCGGGCGCGGGACGCGGCAGCTCCGGAGGCGCGGGGCGAGTCAGGGGGCTTCCCACGGCGGAGATCGAAGAGACCAAGTTCACCACGTAGACTTTGGATGGCTGGCTCCAGACCCCAGCGAACCCCCAGAGGCCTAGGAGAACCGCGGCATGGGCGAGCGCCGACAGCGTGAGGCTCAACACCGGAAATGCTTCCCCACGATGCGCCAGGCCTGGTCGGCGCGTCCCGGGAATCATCGGATCTTCCCACACCGCAGTTGAGATGCTTAGCGCTCCCGAGGGGACGGTTCGGTGACCATCCCCAGCTTCTCGACGCCGGCCCGCCGGACCCGATCCATGGTCTCGACGACGAAGCCGTAGGACAGCGATCGGTCCGCCTTGAGATAGAGGGTCTTTTCGGTCCGGTCCTTGAAGATTCCCCTGAGCTTACCATCCAGAGCCGCCAACGGCACCGGTTTGTCGTTGAGGTAGATGACCCGGTCCTTGGTGAGGGTGAGGACCATCCGCTCCTCCACTGCCGTGGGCTTCGTGCTCGTCTTCGGGAGGTTGACGTCGATGCCGCGGTACATCATCGGGGCGGTAAGCATGAAAATCAGGAGGAGAACCAGCACCACGTCCACCAGGGGGACGACGTTAATCTCCGCGAGCGAGGCTCCGATCCGCCGGGTGGCCCCGCCCCCGGCCGAATCCGGCTTAAAGGCCATCTTTGCCGCGTCTCGAGGTCTTCGCGGCGGGCCGGTTGAACAGGTTCAGGAGATCAAGGCTGAAGCCCTCCATCTCGCTCGCCCAATGCTTCACCCGGTTGACAAAAAAATTGTAGGCTATGACAGCAGGGATGGCAGCCCCGAGGCCTGCCGCCGTGGCGATAAGCGCCTCGGAGATTCCGGGCGCCACCACCGCAAGGCTGGCGGACCCCTGCGACCCGATTCCCCGAAACGACTCCATGATCCCCCATACGGTTCCGAAGAGGCCGATGAAGGGAGCCGCGCTGGCGGTGGTGGCGAGAAAGGGCAGGTACCGTTCCATCCGGACGATCTCCCCGGTGGCAGCCCGGCGCATGGCGCGTTCCACTGCCTCCGAGCGCTCCGCGCCGAATGCCTCCTCAGGGTCGTCTAAGAGATGGTCCATCATCTCGGCCACGGGGGCCGCGCCCGCGAGCTCCTGGTAGGCCGCCACGTAGAGCTGGGCCAGCGGGCTTTCGCGGTATTTCCTGGCCACGCCGTACACAACCGAGACCCGGCGCCCTTCCCGGAACGCTTTGAGAAAGCGGATCGTTTCCTTTTTGATCCGCCGAAGCTGCCACCACTTTTCAACGATGAGAGCCCAGCAGACTACCGAGAAGATCCCGAGCACGATCAGGACGAATTTCGCCACGGGGCCGGCGTTCAGAACCAGGTCCACCACGCCCGTCGTCAGGGGTTCATTTGTAAACACTAAAGGCTCCTTAGTTCTTCTCGAACTTGCGGATATTTTTTACTATACCCGACTATACCGAAGGGGGAAAAGGGGTGTCAAACAAATTTGGCACAGAACTCCCCTTTTCATTGACAGCCCCGGGTTTCGGGCCGTATAAGGAGATCGTAATGTTCCGCACTCCTGGCCCTATCGCCCTCCAACTCGGCCCGCTCACCATTCGGTGGTATGGGATCCTGATGGCCACCGCCATGGCGGTGGGACTCTGGCTTGCCTACCGAGAGGCCAAGCGGCGCGGCACCGATCCCGAGGATCTGCTCAAAACCTCCGAACTGGCCCTCCTGGGCGGGCTCATCGGAGCCCGCCTCTACTACGTGGCCTTTAATTGGGAGTACTACAGCCAGTTCCCTTTCAAGATCATCGCCGTGTGGGAGGGCGGACTGGCGATCCACGGCGGGCTCTTGGGTGGGCTCCTTCTCGGAGGCAGTTATGCCTGGTGGAAGCGGCTGCCGCTGGTCCGGTACCTGGACATTGTGGCCCCGAGCCTGGCCCTCGGGCAGGCGATTGGCCGCTGGGGGAACTTCTTCAACGAGGAAGCCTTTGGCACCCCGACCGCACTCCCCTGGAAACTCTATATCTCCCCCCGTCAGAGGCCGCTCGAGTATGTGCAGGCGGAGTACTTCCACCCCGCGTTCCTCTACGAGTCGGTGTGGGATTTCGTTGTCTTCAGCCTCCTGATGTTCGTCCTGCGGCATCGCCTTGCGCGGGCCCGGGGAAGCCTCTCTCTCGCCTATCTGGGGCTTTACTCCATCGGCCGGCTCATCGTCGAGGGGCTCAGGACCGACAGCCTGATGCTGGGGCCGATCCGCGTGGCCCAGCTTGTGAGCGGGATCGGCATCGCGGCAGCCATCGTCGGCGTCCCGCTCCTGCTGAAGCATTCCCGCTCCGGGTGAGATGTACTTCGCCTTCCTGGGAACATCTGGAGCGATCCCATCTCTTGTGCGCGACACGACCTCGCTGGTCTTCGTCGGCCGGGAGGATATTCTTCTCGTGGACTGTGGCGGAAGCCCGGTCCAGAAGCTCCTCGCCGCTGGCGTCAGCCCTCTGGAGCTGAGCCATGTCGTCATCACCCACATCCATCCCGACCACGCCTATGGTCTGCCCGCCCTCGTGCAGAACCTGATCCTTCTGGGCCGGACCGTTCCGCTCCCGCTTTTCTGCCGCGCCGAGCACGTGGAGCCCCTCACCGAGTTGCTCCGGGTCTTTCGCCTCTGGGAACGACCGGGCATGTTCTCCCTCCCCATTCGGGGCATCCCTCCGACAGAAGGGGTGGAGGTGCTCCGGAGCCCGTCCTTCCGCGTGAGCGCGTCCCCCAACGCCCATGGTAGCATGCCCAACCTGGCGGTGCGGGTGGAGGTGCCCGAGAGGGAAATGGCGGTGGTGTACTCATCCGATACGGAACCGTGCGACAGTGTGGTGCGGCTGGCCGCGGGGGCTCACACGCTGATCCACGAGGCAACCTTCCCCACGCGCGACCGCGGAAGGTTCGGGGCCCACTCAACCGGTGCCGAGGCCGGACAGATCGCGGCCAAGGCCGGCGTCCGGCGCCTGATCCTTACCCACATCGAGGCCGCCTACCACGGGGAGCTCCCGGCCCTGGCCGATGAGGCGCGGGCTCACTTCAACGGCCCCGTGGAGATCGCCGAAGAGTTTCGCCCCTACCCGCTCTGAGCCCCTAGATATAGCCCCTATCACCTCTTGACACCCCCTGTATGATGTGGTACAGACGGCTATGCGCATCGTCGCTGACCTCCACATTCACTCCCGATATAGCCGGGCCACGAGCCGCGATATGGAAGTCGAGACGCTGGCGCGTTGGGCCCGGTGGAAGGGGGTGACGCTCTTGGGCACCGGCGATTTCACCCACCCCACCTACTTCAGCGAGCTCAAAGCCAAGCTCGAGCCGACCGGCAACGGGCTCTTCGTTCTCAAACGTGGTCCCCGCGACATCCACTTCATGCTCACGGTGGAGATCTCCAACGTGTACGTCCAGGACGGCCGCCAGCACCGGATCCACACGCTGGTCTTCGCTCCGTCCTTCGAGGTGGGAGCCCGGATCAACCAGGTCCTGGGCCGCCACGGCAAGCTCGCGTCCGATGGCCGCCCCATGCTCGGCTGTTCGGCGCGGGACCTGGCCCTGATGGTCTTTGAGAGTTCCTCCGAGTGCGCGCTCGTGCCCGCCCATGCGTGGACGCCGTGGTACTCGGTCTTTGGCGCCAGCTCAGGCTTCGATTCACTGGAGGAGTGCTACGGCGAGTCGGCCGGGGCGATCTTCGCCATCGAGACCGGGCTCTCCTCCGACCCGCCCATGAACTGGCGTTGGTCAGCCCTGGATCGGATCTGCCTCATCTCCAACTCTGACGCCCACTCGCCGTCCCGGATCGCCCGGGAGGCGAATGTCCTGGACACCGAGCTCTCCTACCCGGCGGTCCTCGACGCGATCAGATCCAAGGATCCGTCTCGCTTTCGCTTCACCATCGAGTTCTTCCCCCACGAGGGGAAATACCACTGGGACGGCCACCGCGCGTGCGGGATCTTATGGTCGCCCGAAGAAACACGGCGTCACGGCGGCCGCTGCACAGCCTGTGGGAGGCCAGTCACGGTCGGAGTCATGCACCGGGTGGAGGCGCTGGCTGATCGGCCCGAGGGGTTCACTCCACCGGGCGCCATTCCCGGCCGAAACCTCGTGCCGCTGGCCGAGATCATCGCCGAAGCGCTGGAGGTCGGGGTGGAGACAGCGGCGGTGGAGAACGAGTGGAAGCGGCTGATCGACGGCGGCGGCACCGAGCTGGCGATTCTCATGGACCTGTCGGAAGACGAGCTGGCGCGCTTCACCCCGCCTCGGATCCTCGACGGGATCCGCCGCATCCGCGCCGGCCAGCTCTCCATCACTCCGGGCTACGATGGCGTCTACGGGAAGGTGAGCCTCTTCGACGAGAACCTTACCGCCTCCCGCGAGGCTCCTGCCGCCCAGATGGCTCTCTTCTAGCGTTCGGCCGCCTCGCTCAGGCGCGCCCGCACCAGCGCGTTGAGGCTCTCGTAGTCGAAAGCCGTGCCCTGACGGCTCGGCAGCTCGGCC
>CAYFIG010000116.1:0-6484 GCA_964342905.1 uncultured bacterium | reverse complement strand
TGCCGGGCTGGGAGCGATGATCGCCCTCGCGCTTCGCCCAACCTTTGGTCTGCGCGTGACCCCATCGGTTGCTGGTGCCGACGAACGGCAGGTATAATCTGTCCGTGAAAGCGATCTCCCGCGTGTTGGTCTCGGTCCTGGCGCTCTTCCCCGGCGCCGACTCCGCGTGGGCCACACCGGACGTCCTGGAGACCACCATCGACAATGGCCTGCGGGTGCTTCTCCTCGAAGATCACCGGAGCCCCGTCATCTCCTTCCAGGTCTGGTATCGGGTCGGCTCGCGGAACGAGTTGCCAGGGTCAACGGGCACTGCCCACCTGACCGAGCACATGATGTTCAAGGGGACGCTGACCTACGGTCCTGGCGTGTACGCGCGGCTCGTGGAACAGAATGGCGGCCAGGACAACGCGTTCACCTCCCACGACTACACCTCCTACTTCGTCAACCTCGCGGCGGACAAGATCGATCTCATCCTCAAGCTTGAGGCTGACCGGATGCAGAACCTCCTCTTGGACCCCCGGGCGATCGAGACCGAGCGCAAGGTGGTGATGGAGGAGCGGCGGACCCGCACGGAGGATGACCCGGAGGGGTTCCTGGGGGAGGAGCTGTCGGCGATCGCCTTCAAGTCCCACCCGTATCGTTGGCCTATCATCGGCTGGATGGAAGATCTCCAGCGGATCACGCCCGAGGAGGTCCGGGCCTTCTATCGCACCTACTACGTGCCGAACAACGCCCTCATCGCGGCGGCGGGTGACTTCAAGGCGCCCGATCTCCTGGAAAGGATCAGACGGCACTTCGGTCCCATTCCGCGCGGCCCTGTGCCTCCCCCGGTGAAGGTGGTGGAGCCCACCCAGCAGGGCGAGCGCCGCGTCACAGTTCGGAAGGAGGCCCGGCTCCCGCTGGTCTTCATCGGCTACCCGGTACCGAATTTTGGCTCTCCCGATGCCCCGGCCCTCGAGCTGCTTTCGGTCATTCTCTCCGAGGGGCGCGCCTCCCGGCTCTACCGGCGGCTCGTCTACGAGCAGCAGATCGCCCTGAATGCCGGAGGCGACTACTCCTACTTCTCCGCCGACCCGAACCTGTTCTGGTTCTTTGCCACCCCCCTTCCGGGCCAGTCCGCAGAGGCGGTGGAGCGGGCGCTCATGCGAGAGGTCGAGCAGCTCAAGGTTGAATTGGTTTCGGAGTCAGAACTGGAACGAGCGAAGAATCAAATCGAAGCGTCGTTCGTGTTCGGACAAGATTCGGTGCACCGGCGGGCGTCACTCCTGGCGCGCTTCGAGCTGAGTGGTGGCTGGCGCCTACTGGAGCGCTTCGTCCCCTCGATCCGCGCAGTGACAGCCGAGGAATTGAAAACGGTGACGCGGCGTTACTTCTCCGACGAGCACCGCAACGTGGGGATCCTCATTCCGGTCTCGCCCCCTGGCCGTCCCGCGACGCCGTGAGTGTCTCGTGAACCTAAGGGCTCGCTCTCGGGTTGTCCGAGGTGTCCTGATTCTTGCGGCCGTCGTCTTCCTCGCCGCGGCCGGTTCCTATGGCGCGAGGGTTCTCAACTCCTCCTCTCCTTCAGGGCTCCTGGTTACCGGCACCATGGAGGCCACCCAGGTGGAGGTGAGCGCCAAGTACACGGGCAGGATCGTGGCGCTCCTGGCACGGGAAGGAGGCGAGGTGAGCCAAGGGCAGCTCCTCGTTCGCCTGGACGACCAGGAGCTAAGGGCCGAGGTCGAGCGAAACGAGGCCGCGCTCAGGACCGCCCGAGCCCAGCTCAGCGACCTCTTGGCCGGAGCCCGGAAGGAAGAGATCGAGGAGGCCCGCGCCACTGTCGAGCGGGCCCGGGCTCAGCTCGACGATCTCCTCGCGGGCTCCCGTCGAGAGGAGATCGAGCAGGCGCGGCAGAACCTCCAGAGCGCCTCCGCCACCCGGGAGTGGACCGAGCGCGACTTCCGACGCGCCCAAGAGCTGTATAAACAGGAGTTGGTCGCCGCCCAGGAGGTGGACCGAGCCCGCCAGGCCTACGAGGTTGCGAAGGCCCAGGAGCGCTCAGCCAGAGAGCAGTTCGATCTGCTCCTGGCCGGGCCGCGTCCCCACCAGATCGACGCCGCGCGCGCACAGCTCAAGGCCGCCCAGGACCGGCTGAACCTGCTCCTGGCCGGGCCGCGCCCCCACCTGGTGGAGGCCGCGCGGGCTCAGGTGAGCCAGGCCCAGGCTCAGCTGGCCCTGGCGCTAAGCCGCCTGCGGGAAACTGTAATCATGTCGCCTATTAAGGGCGTGGTACTTCGGAAGAACCTCGAGGCCGGCGAAACCGCCAACCCCGGTGTCTCCATTCTGACCCTGGTGGATCTCCGGGATCTCTGGCTCCGCGCCTACGTCGCGGAGACGGAGATCGGCCGGATCAAGGTGGGCCAGCCGGCGCGGATCAAGATCGACGCGTTCAGGGACCGCGCCTTCGCGGGCCGGATCGTGGAGATCGCCTCCGAGGCGGAGTTCACGCCCAAGAACGTGCAGACGCAGAAGGAGCGCGTGAACCTGGTCTTTCGTATCAAGATCGGCGTGGAGAACCCGGAAGGGATTCTCAAGCCCGGCATGCCGGCTGACGCCGAGATCGCGCTGTGAGCGCGGGGGTACCTCGATGACGGGATGCGCCGTGGTGACAGAGGGGCTGACCCGGCGATTCGGCAAGCTCACCGCGGTTGATCACCTGGACCTCCGGGTGAAGGCTGGCGAGCTTTACGGGTTCTTGGGTCCCAACGGCGCGGGCAAGTCCACCACGCTCCGGATGCTCTGCGGGATCCTGGGGCCCACCGAAGGGAGGGGAACCGTCCTGGGCATTGACCTGATCGCCCAACCCGAGCGAGTCAAGTCAGCCATCGGTTACATGTCCCAGAAATTCTCCCTCTACGACGACCTCACCGCCGAGGAGAACCTGACCTTCTACGCCCGGGTGTACATGGTGCCGCGGGTGGAGCGCGAGCGCCGGGTCGCCCAAATGGTTCGCCTGGCTGATCTTGCGGGACAGGAGAAGAAGCGCGCGGCCTTCCTCTCGGGCGGCTATCGCCAGCGCCTCGCCCTGGCCTGCGCCATGGTCCATCGCCCCCGCCTCGTCTTCCTCGACGAGCCGACAGCCGGCATTGACCCGGTGTCGCGGCGGAACTTCTGGGGTCTGGTTCGGCGCCTCGTGGAAGAGGGGATTACCGTCATGGTCACCACCCACTATATGGATGAGGCAGAGCTCTGCGACACCCTGGGCTTCATCTATCAGGGGAAGCTGATCGCCCACGGGACGCCCGCCACGATCAAGGCCGAGACCTTCCGGAAGCCGGTGATCGAGGTCGAGGTGGCGGACCTGCGCCGCGCGACAGACCTCTTGGGAGAGTGGGAAGCCGTCGAAGAGGTCGTGAAGGTGGGAAGCCGACTCCGCCTCATCCTGGCCGACGAGGAACGAACCGCCGGAGCCGTGGCAAGCTACCTCAGGGAGCACGGGGTAGCCGTGGCCTGGGCCCACGAGGTCGAGCCGTCGGTCGAGGATCTGTTTGTCTCCTTCGTGGACGCGGAGCGCAAGGTTCGGCTCCGTGAGCAGCTCCGCGCGGTGAGCGCCTAGCGCGATGGGATCGCGCCTCTACGGCATGATCGTCAAGGAGTTCATCCACCTCCGGCGCGACCCGCTGACGGTGATCCTGGCGCTGTTCGTCCCCGTGGCCATGCTCTTCATCTTCGGCTGGGCCATCAACACCGACGTCAAGCACATCCCCACGGTCGTCTTGGACCAGTCGGGGAGCGTGGAGGCGCGCACGCTCCTGGAGGCGCTGGTCAACAGCCAGTACTTCAATCTCCGCTACTGGGCCCGGAGTTACGCCGAGCTGACCCGGCTCGTCGATGAGGGGAAGGCCAAGGTTGGGATCGTGATCCCGCCAGACTACGCAAAACGTCTCTCCCGACAATCGGCAGAAATTCAAGTGATCGTGGACGCCTCTGACCCCATGGTGGCCACCTCAGCGATCAACGCCGCCACGTCGCTGGGATTCCAGCGCTCCATCCAGGTTCTCTCCAGGAACCTGGAAGCGACGGCACGCCTCCGGCGGGTGAACGAGCCACCCGTGGATTTCCGGGTGCGCGCCTGGTATAACCCCGACCTGGTCAGCGCGATCTTCATCGTCCCCGGACTCATCGGCGCCATGCTGATGCAGACCACCATCGCCTCCATGGCGGTCACCGTGGTGCGGGAACGGGAGAAGGGGACACTGGAGGCGCTCGTCGTGAGCCCAATCCGGCGTTGGGAGCTGATGCTGGGGAAAATTGTTCCCAACCTCTTGGTGGCCTACGGCCAGATGACGATGGCCCTCGTGGTCGCCTACTTTGTCTTTGACGTACCGATCCGGGGAAGCCTTCCGCTGCTCTACCTGTTGTCGCTGGTCTTCATGTGGGGGACACTCGGGATCGGGATCTACCTCTCCACCGTGGCCAGGACTGTGCCCCAGGCCATGCAGCTCTCGTTCCTCACATTCCTGCCGTCCATCTATCTCTCCGGGCTCCTCTTCCCCATCGAGGGGATGCCCGAAGCGGCCCAGTATTTAGCCTCGATTATCCCGTTGACGTACTACCTCAGGGTCGTCCGCGGCATCGTGCTGAAGGGAGTGGGGCTTGACCACCTCTGGCCCAACGTCCTCCCCCTGATTGCCTTCGGCGCGGTGATCTTCACCCTTGCGGTGCTCCGCTTCAGGAAATCGCTCGATTGAGTGCTCATGCAACTTAAAGCCTGTAGTCCAACCCTTCGCTTGATGTTCAGCTTCAGGAAATCCCTGGACTGAGAGGTCAGCGCATGCGACGGCTCACGTGGTCTTTGATCTCGCTCCTGGTGATGGTAGCTCCGGCGGGAGCGGCAACGCTGAATGCCCACCGACAGGTGCTGCCCAATGGCGTCGTCGTCCTGATCGCCGAGCGCCCGGCCATTCCCATGGTGGTGGTGCGCGCCTACGTCCGGGCCGGTTCGGCCTTCGATCTCCTGGACGCTCCGGGGTTGGCCAACCTGACCGCGGAGCTCTTGACGCGCGGCACCGCCAAGCGTTCCGGTCCCCAGCTCGATGCGGCCATCGAGTTTGTGGGAGGCCGCCTGACGGCTTCCGCGGGTCGGGACGGCGTCACGGTCTCGCTCGCCGTGCTGAAGAAGGATCTTCAACTCGGCCTCGACCTCCTGGCTGAGGTGCTCCGGGAGCCGACCTTCCCCGAGGCGGAGCTTAAGCGGAAGGTGAAGGAGATCCAGGCCACGATCCGGCGCTCGGAGGATGAGCCGGCGCAGGTGGCGGGGCGTGCCCTCGCGACACTCCTCTACCCCGGCCACCCCTACGGGCATCCCGTGGTCGGCACCGAAGAGGTGGTCGGCAAGCTCACGCGCGATCAGGTGGTGGAGTTCTACCGCCGCTACTACCGTCCGGCGGCTTTGATCCTCACCGTGGCGGGAGACGTCGGACGTGCGGAGATTGTCAAGGAGCTTTCCCAACGGTTCGGGCACTGGATGGCTTCAGGTCAGGCCCCGCCGACTGTGCCGTTGGCGCCGGCTACCCCGCCGGTGCTTACCCACACGGTCACCCGAGACCTGACGCAGGCGACTGTGTATCTCGGGCGGCCCGCGATCCGCCGGGATCATCCGGACTACTACCCGCTCCTGGTGGCGAACTACATCCTCGGCGGCGGCTCCGCCTCACGGCTGTACGCGAAGGTGCGAGACGAGGCCGGGCTGGCCTACTGGGTCGGGAGCTATCTCGTCGCGAGACGTTACGGGGCTTCCTTCCTCGTGAGCCTTCAGACCCGAACCGACGGAGTGGCCGAGGCGCTTCGGCTCACCAAGACGGAGATCGCTCGGATGGGCAAGGCGCCTGTCTCGAACCACGAGCTGGCGCTGGCCAAAGCCTACCTCACGGGCAGCTTCCCGCTTCGGATGGACACATCCGCTGAGCTCGCCGACCTTCTCGTGACCGTGGAGGAGTTCGGCCTGGGTCTTGATTACCCCGACCGATTCAAGGAGCGGGTAGAAAACGTCAGCACGGCCGATGTCCTGCGCGTGGCGAGACTCTACCTGGATCCCGCTACCTTTTCGATTGTTCGTGTGGGCAAGCTCGACGCAAAGCAGAAGAGCCCTTAGGGTGAATGGTACAATTGGGGCCCCATGAACCCGCTCTGCCTCGGTCTCACGATCTTCCTCGCGTGTCTCCTGGGAAGCGCGCCGCTCTCTGCGGCCTCCTTCTCGCTCACCGAGCGGGAGACCGCGGCGGCGATCCAGGTCGGCCAGCGGAGCGTGGTGTCCGAGGAGTTCGGCCAGGAGTGGCGGGTGGATGGCGCGAATGGTTCCTCGGTGACGGTGTTGACGCCGTTCCACCGGCTCGCGCTCGCCGCGCGGAACGCCGCCTTCAAGAAGGAAGCGCTCAAGCGTCGGGAGATCGAGGGCGTCCTCAAGGAGCACGGCGAGTCGGTGGCCAAGCAGATCCGCGAGGAG
>CAYFIG010000115.1:0-6521 GCA_964342905.1 uncultured bacterium | reverse complement strand
TGCCAGCTTGGCCCTGAGGAGCTCCTCCCCGAGAGACTCCATCTTCAGGCGGAAGGCGTCGCGATCCTCCGAAGCGAGCCAGAGGTCCGTCACCAGCTCCTCGAAGTCCTGGTCCGTGGCCAGCTGGCCGAGGATCATGTCGATCTCCCCGATCACCAGCTCGAACATGTTGATCTTGGCGTCGAGAATCTCCAGGAGCGTCTCCTCGATGGTCCCGCGGGACACCAGGTTGAAGACATAGACGTCCCGGACCTGCCCGACCCGGGAGAGGCGACCGATCCGCTGCTCGATCCGCATCGGGTTCCAGGGCAGGTCGTAGTTCACGAGGCCGTGGGCAAACTGGAGGTTGCGCCCCTCCCCGCCCGCCTCGGTGGAGAGGAGGATCCGACAGGGCCCCTCGAAGGCCCGCACCGCCTCCTCCTTCTCCTGCCGGCGCAGGCCACCGTGATAGAGGGCGCACGGCTCGCCGATCTCGCCCAGGAGGCGGGCCACGTGATCCTGGGTGGCCCGGAAGCGGGTGAAGATCAGGAGCTTGTCGCTCCACGACCGGAGCAGCTCCAGAAGCGCCCGGCTCTTGGCCTCGTCGGCGACGCTCAGCGCCTCGCCCAGGAAGCGCGAGAGGCCGTCCCGGACGGCCGGTTCCCACGGCTCCCGCGCCAGAAGCCGCTCCAGGGTGCGGGCGGCGGCCCGGGGGCTCGAGCCCAGCTCCATCTGCAGGGTCTGCACCATCGTCCGCGTGATCCCCGTCCCTCGCCGGTAGTGGTCCCGGAGGAAGTCCGAGAGCCCGGCGTAGAGGTGCCGCTCGGCGACTGTCGGCTCCACGATGACGGTCCGCGCGATCCGGCGCCCGAGGGCCACCGCGATCGTGGCCCTCCGATTCCTCACCATGACCTCCGAAAGCAGGCGCCTCAGCCCCTCGGGATCCCGGGGCACGCGCTTGTCGCCGCGGGCCACGTGGTCCTGCCGGAATGCCCTGAGGGTCTTGAGCTGCCCCGGCTGGAGGAGCGTCACCAGGTTGAACAGTTCCTCCAGGTCGTTCTGCACCGGCGTGGCGGTGAGGAGCAGCAGATAGGTTCGCTTCAGCTCGTTGACGAACTGCCAGAGGACCGTACGCGCGTTTCTCAGGTAATGGGCCTCGTCCACGATCACCAGGTCATAAGGAATCTGCAGGATGACCCGGGCGTGCTCCGACCGCTTGGCGGTGTGAAACGACGCGACCACGCGCTCAAACCGTTTCCACGCTTCTGGGCCTTCCTGCTGGAACGACTCGGCGTCGTGGGTGACGAAGTCGAGGTAGAATTTCCGGCGGAGCTCCTCCTGCCACTGGGTGACCAAACCCGGGGGCACCAGCACCAGCACTCGCCGGGCCAGCCGCCGACGAAGCAGCTCCGTGAGGATAATCCCGGCCTCCACGGTCTTCCCGAGCCCCACCTCGTCAGCCAGGAGGGCCCGCCCGCGCATGCGGTTCAAGGCCGTCCTCACAGCGGCAAGCTGATGGTCGTACGGGATCACCTCCCTCAGGAACGGCAGGGAGACCAGCTCCTCGAAGCCCGGGGTGAGGGCAATCGTGTGCGCCCAGCGGTTCAGCGGGTAGGCACCCAGAGGGGCGTGCGCCCCTTCGTCGAAGTCCCTCAGGATCTCCGCGTCGCCCGGATCAAACCGGACGGAAACCGTGCCGATCTCCCTCGGAGAGAGGTCCGCGGGCGCCCCCTCCTGAGACGGGCCCGCACGGCCGACCCTGAAGGTGGGGGCGTTGACCTCCTCGACTTCGAGCGTGAGCCGCGCGGACGTGCCCGGCAGCGAGACCACGTCGCGGAGTTCCGGAACGTCGAGGTACCCGCGCCCCCCGGCCCAGATCCCCTCCGCGGTCTTCCCCCTCTCCCCCCGCAGGGTGATCGCCGTCGGCTCTCCCGCGGGGTGAAGGAGGTGCCGGAATCCACCGCGAAGCGCGACGCGACCCGATTCCCACGCCTCCCGCGTCACGGGCAGCTCGAACCGATCGCCCGGATAGAGCACCAGAACGAATCCTCAGACAGGGAACATCGGCCGGCGGTTTGCCTCCCGTGTCATTCTCGCCGCAGAATTATACCATCGGACTCCGCTATTCGGACACCGGGTGCCGGATCTCCCGAAGCGCCTCGCCGCGTCGCAAATAGCTCTTGACCCCAATCCAGATTCGGCTACCCTAGCTCGCGGCCGGAGAGCTCGACGGGCTCATCGGCGAGGGAGCCGAGCGTCACCTGGTGCGGGGCCTCGTCCGGAAGGACGAGATCTCCTGGACGGAGGAGGAGGACGACCGGACAGTCGAGCATACGAAGGAGGTCTTCCGCGACACCGGAGCTCCCTCCGGCTCCTGATCAAGAGAGGAAGGTGTCCCTCCGCGGTAACAAGAACCGACGATGAAGCCAGAGCGAGCCCGTCTGGCGGCCGTTTCCATCGCATCGGGGCCCCCCGAAGAGGTCCGAGGGTGGAGCGATGCCTGGGTCCTGGGCTCGGACGAAGCGGATGAGTCTCTCGGGGTCGGCTGTTATCTGCTGTCGCTCGTGGGATCCCCCCTGGCCGTCCGCAGCCTCCAGAGCGCCTTCCTGGCCAATCCCCCGCTGGAGCTCGCGCGCGCGGACGGCAAACGGGTGAGGCTCCGACCCGCTCACCAGGCGATCTACCGAACCCGGTGGAGCCGGCTCCCTTCTGGCGCGCTCCACGCGCTGCTGGTGGCGGACCTGAGCGAGGGCCCTTCCCCCGCAGAGCGGTTGATCCTCGCCCCGTCCGAGGCCGCCCTGCCTGACGCGCTTTTCGCCGACCTCTTCACCCATCGAGGGCTCATGGCCTTTCCCGAGTGGCGCCGCTGGCTCCTCCGGCACCTCCTCGAGACCGGTGGGGCCCGCCGTCTGACCGGGCCGGTCCCCGCGTCACGGCCTCGGAAGACGACCTCGATGCCGTCATCCAGGCTGGGCTTCAAGACGCTGACATCGCCTTCCCCCACGCCCCGATGGCCTCTGGCAGATCCGCGACTAGAAGACTGGCCAGCGCCTTCAGCCCCATCCGGGCAGTTGAGAGCAGATCGACCGTGTTTCGCCCGGTGTGCCCCGAAAATGTGCCCGCGAAGGGCTGAAACTTGCCCAAAACCCGACCCCGCCAGCCAACGAGGAAAAGAAAACCCCTCGGTAAATCTGCGACTTACCGAGGGGCCATGCGTCCGCTCAGCGCTTAAAAGGCAGGTGCTCTACCTTCTGAGCTAACGGCTCAATGCCCGCAGTATAGGCCCCTCACACGACGACCCGCAAGCGCGGCTCTCGTGAGCGTCGCCGGGCCGGACGGACGCTAGCAGACCGGGTGTCTCAGCAGTTCGGCGTCGATCCGGCGGGGGATGAGGTGCCCGTCCCGCGTGTGCCCCGAGAGCTGGCCGTTCTCCACGATGACCTTGCCGCGCAGGATTGTGGTGACGGGCCAGCCGCGCACCTCCCACCCCTCCCACGGGCTGTAGTCGCTCACGTGAAAGTCGTCGCGGATCAGGCGCTTCTGGATGGTCGGGTCGATGAGGACCAGATCGGCGTCGCTGCCGGGAGCGATCACACCCTTCCGGGGATAGAGCCCCAAGATCCTCGCCGCGTTGGTGGCGGTCACCGCCGCAAATCGCTGGAGCGACATTCGCCGCTTGACCACCCCTTCGGTAAAGACAATCCCCATGCGGGCCTCGGCTCCTAGATTCCCGCCTGTCACGTCCTCGACCGTTTTCCCGCGGAGCTTGAGCTCGAGGGAGGTGGGGAACTCGTCGGTCGCGGTCGTGGAGACGCCGTCCCTGACGAGCCCGTCCCAGAGCGCCTGCTGATCCTCGGCGTATTTCAGCGACGGGTAAGTATGATAGCAGAAGCCGCGCGGGGCCTTGTAGTCTTCCGCCGTGAAGCAGGTGTAGTGGTGGAGCGTCTCGGCGTAAATGGGGAGACCCTGGGCGCGGGCCTCGGCCACCGCATCGACCCCCTCTTTCGCCGAGGTGTGGACGAAGTAGACCCCGGCGCCGGTGGCCCTGGCCAGCTGGATCGTCCGCCGGAACGCGAGAAGCTCGGAGAGCTTATTGTGGATGAGGTGCAGATTCCACCCCTCCATCCGCCCTTCTTCCCTGAACTTCTCGTACATGAACTGGACGATGTCGTGGTCCTCGGCGTGCACCGCCATGATCCCGCCGTGGGCGGCCACTTTCTCCATGGCGAGCTGAATCCGCCCGAAGTCGAGCCGGTTGGAGGGGCGCTTGGGATGGGGGGGAAGGATGTCGGTGGTGAAGACCTTGACGCTCGGGAAGCCCTGCTGAATGGCCTCCGGGATCTGGTCGAAGAGCTTGAGGGGGAGCGGACCCAGGAGCGCCACGTGGAAGGAGTAGTCCACATAAGAGTTCCCCTTCCACCGCGCGGTCCGCTGCTCGATGGCTGCCGGGAGGTCCATGCCGGGCCGGACGAAACAGAAGTCCACGTGGGTCGTGGTGCCACCGAAGGCCATCCCCCGCGTGTCCTCCTCCGGCCCCAGCGTGTAGAGGTTTTCGTCCGGGTGCATGGAGATGTAATGGGCGAGATGGGTGTGGGGCTCGACGCCCCCCGGAACCACGATCTTCCCCGTGGCATCCAGCACCCGCCCGACCTCGGTGGGGAGCGTTCCCGGAATCCCCACGGCTGCGATCTGCTCCCCATGGACCCCAATGTCCCAGGCGCCGACGCCCTCGGGAGTCACCACCTGGCCACCGCGAATCACGAGATCAAGCATGACTGCGGAGCTACAGGGGCGCGGGCCCGGGAGCCGCCAGGAGAAGCTTGTAGTGTTCGGGGTGGCGGCGACCGAAGAAGTTCCACCGCTTGCGTGCCGGGATCAACCCGTCGAGATCGATGCGGGCGACGACAAGCTCATCGCCGGTCGTGGACGCTTTCGCGACGATCTCGCCGAGGGGATTGATGATACAGCTTCCGCCGATGAACTCCATGCCGTCCTCGACGCCGGCCTTAGCGACGCCGACGACGAAGAGGCTGTACCCGTAGGCGCCGGCCCGCATCACCAGCTCGTTATGGGCCAGGGCCAGCGGGTACGCGGGGGTGTTGTATCCCGTGAGGATGATCGCGGCCCCTTGAAGGCCCAAGCATCGATAGGACTCCGCGTACCTCCGGTCCTGGCAGATCGCGATCCCGACCTTCGCCTTCTTGGCCGGAAAGACCTTGAACCCAGTATCGCCCGACGCGAAGTAGCGCGGCTCAAAGACCTTTGCGTACCCTTCAGGATCCGGATGCGGGAGCCCGGGCAAGTGGATCTTTCGGAACTTGTCGAAGATGGTGCCGTCCGCATCGACCAAAATGGCGGTGTTGTAGTACCGCTCCCCGTCCTTCTCCGCGTAGCCGAGGTGGAAGGCGATCCTGGCCTCCCGCGCCCTCCGGAACAGCGGGTCGACCACTTTGGAGGGCATCTCGGTCTCGAAGAACTGCTCGCAGTCGTCCCGGATTCGTTTGGGGAAGTACGGCGTAAGCGCCAATTCCGGGTAGGCCAGGATCTCGACACCGTCCTCGACCGCCCGATCCATCAGCGCGAGCATGCGATCCACGACCTCTTCCCGACTCGTGCCCTCGTTGTTTGGGCCCATCTGGGCCGCGGCGACTTTCACATCGCGTGCCATCAGAGCCTCCTGGGTGGTCTCGCGGACCCGACGCTCAGGCGAGCGGATAGCGGAGCCCCGGGAACCACCGGGTGAGCGGTGAGCCTTCCAGCAGGATCGTGTCCTCCCGCACCGCGCCCGTTGAGACCAGGGCAAGCTCAACGCCGACCAGCTCGGCGAGCCGTTCCAGGTACTGGCGGGCCTTGGTGGGAAGATCATCCCAGGAGCGGAGACCGCGCGTGGAAGTGAGCCACCCAGACATCTCCTCGTACACGGGCTCGGCCTCGGTCCAGATCCGCTCCTCCTCGGGAAACTCGGTCAGCAGCTCGCCGCGGTACTTATAGCCCACGCAGATCTTGACCGTCTCGCACTGGTCCAGCACGTCGAGCTTGGTCAACGCGACGGTGTCGAGGCCGTTGACCCGCGCGGCGTAGCGGAGGATGACGGCATCGAACCAGCCGCACCGCCGCGGCCGGCCCGTGGTGGCGCCGTACTCGTTTCCCTGAGCCCGAATCAGGTCCGCCAGCTCACCGCGGAGCTCCGTGGGGAAGGGGCCGCTTCCCACACGGGTGGTGTAGGCCTTGGCAACGCCCAGCACCCCATGGATCTTGGTCGGCGGGACTCCGGTGCCGGTCGCCGCCCCGCCCGCCGTCGTGTTGGAGGACGTGATAAAGGGGTACGTCCCGTGGTCGATGTCCAGCATGGTCCCCTGGGCGCCCTCGAAGAGCACCGACTGGCCTTCCTCGATCCAGCGCGAGAGGAGGAGGGCCGTGTCCGTGATGTAGGGGGCCAGCCACCCGGCATAGCGGAGATAGGGGCCCAGGATCTCCTCCACGGTAAAGGTCTGCGCATCGTAGATCTCTCGGAGCAGCTTATTTTTCTCCCGGATGTTGGC
>CAYFIG010000114.1:0-6597 GCA_964342905.1 uncultured bacterium | reverse complement strand
TGACCGGTGAGTACCCCGCCCACCTGGCGGTTTGGTACAACATGTTCGGCCACCTCGCCAGCGCTGGGATGGCGTGGGACGATGTCAAGGTCGTTCCAGTCCCCGCGGTGAACGACGGCGTTGACGCCCTCGTCCAGGGTCGGGCGGACGTGACCGAGCACGCGCTGAACGCCGCCAAGGTGAAAGAAGCCGATGCTTCCGTCGGCGTCCGTCATATCACCATCGACTGCTCCCAGGAGGGCGAGGCGCGTCTCCGGAAGGCGGTGCCTGGCTACTATCCGCGAATTGTCAAGGCTGGGACGGCCACCGCCGTCGTCGAGGACACCTGCTTCATCGCCTACGACATCTACCTAACCGCAGGCAAGAATGTCCCCGACTCGGTCGTGGAGGCGGCGCTCAAGGCGATCTGGGACAACGTAGACAAGCTCCCGCCGCTTCATCCCATCTTCAAGGAGTGGACCCGCGAGCGCGCCGTGACTGCTGATGTCACGATCCCGTATCATCCCGGCGCGATCCGGTTCTACAAAGAACAAGGTGTCTGGAAGCCCGAGATGGATCAGGTCCAGCAGAAGCTCCTCTCGCTGAACCCGTAATCTCTCCGGGGGCTCCCCATCCCTAAACATTGCGTCTCAGTGTAGAAAGCGGGAGCACCAACGTGATACTCAGAACGGTCGGGCTCATCGCCACGCTCGCTCTCGGTATCCTCTTGGCGCCGCTCGCGGCCGACGCGCAGCCGCCGGCGAAGGTTCCGCAGATAGCATTCCTCGGATTCCCCTGCATGCGCCCTGGCTGGTCTGAACCCTTACTGCCGCTTGATGCAGTCCGGCAAGCGCTGCGCGAGCTGGGCTACCTCCACGGCCAGAACGTCACCACAATGGTGCGATGTGCCAACGAAAAAGAAGTTCTCGCCAGCCTCGCAGCAGATCTGGTTACCCTCAACGTGCCGGTCATCGTTGCGCTGAGTACAGAAGCGGTTCGAGCGGCGAAGCAAGCGACCAAGACGATCCCTATCGTCATGCTGTCCGTCGCCGATCCTGTTGAAACCGGGCTCGTCGCCAGCCTCGCTCGGCCCGGCGGGAATGTCACGGGGCTGTCCCTGATGACGTCGGACTTAGGCGAGAAACGGCTAGTGCTGCCCGGGGAGGTCGCTCCTCGTAGTTCCCGTGTAGGGGTCCTCTGGAATCCTGCCGATCCAGCCGCGGCACGCGAATGGAGACAGATTCAGGTCGCCGCACGAGCGTTAGGCGTAACCCTAAAATCCGTGGAGGTGCGGGCTCCGCAGGATGTTGACAGCGCATTCCTCACGCTGAGCAAATCGCGCGTCGGCGCTCTCATCACGGTGCTGGACCCTCTGACTTTCGCTCAGCGAACAAAGATTGTGAACTTCGCAGCAAAGAGCCGGTTGCCATCGATGTACGGATCGAGGGCGTTCGTTGAAGCGGGTGGTCTCATGGCCTACCAGCCGAGCATTACTGACTTGGCCCATCGCACGGCGGTCTTCGTGGACAAGATCCTCAAAGGCGCGAAGCCCGCGGACCTACCCGTCGAGCAGCCCACGCGGTTCGAGCTGGTCATCAACCTCAAGACCGCCAAGGCCCTCGGCCTCACGATCCCCCAGTCCCTCCTCATCCGGGCGGATCAAGTGCTCCAGTAATCGCACCTGAACGCATGGTGTTATTGACACCATGGAGTCTTTGTGCCATCCTTTTTCCTCTGGAGGTGGTGGGATATGGCACGTGCAATGGAATCGTCTGCGAAGCGGCCACGGATCAGCGTTGACGTCATGCCGGAAGTTCGACGCCGTCTTCGGCTCGCGGCAGCAAAGCGCGACCTCACAGTTCGCCAATACGTGCTGGAGGCGATTGAAGAGCGGCTCCGGGAAGATCTCGGCGATGAGGGCGAGGAGGTGTTAGCCCTGACAGCGAAGGCGGACCCGGTGCTGGCAGAACTGTGGGACAACCGGAGAGACTCAGCGTATGACCGCCTATAGCCGAGGGGATGTCGTGCTAGTCGGCTTTGTGTTCTCGGATGAACCGGGAAAGAAGCTCCGTCCGGCCGTCATTATCAGCTCTCCCGCCTACCACCGCGCACGACAGGAAGTCGTGGTGGCGGCCATCACAAGCAACGTCAGCCGCCGGCTCTTCGCCGACCATCTGATAGCCGACTGGAAGGGAGCTGGATTGCTTTTCCGTTCCCTGGTCACCGGGGTCCTCCGAACCATCAAGCGGACCATGATCGAGCGGAAACTGGGCTCCATGCCGAAACCCGACTTAGAAGCCATCAACCGAGAACTGCGCCGGGCACTTGGCCTATGACGTCGGTCAATTGGGGTTCAAAGATCGTGAACGGCGCCAAGCCCGTCGACTTGCCGGTGGAGCAGCCGACAAAGCTTGAGCTCGTTATCAACCTCAAGACTGCCAAGGCCCCCGGCCTGACGATCCCACAATCCGTCCTTTTCCGGGCGGACCGCCTAATCGAGTGAGCCAGGAAACGCCAGGCGCATCCGTGCAGGAGGTTCTGTGAAGATTCTCTACGCGCCCCACCTCATCGTGCCCTCCCTCAACGCCGAGCAGCGCGCGCAGATCCTGCACACCGCCGGCCCGGGTGGCACGCTGGTCGAGGCTCGCGACCCCGAGCGCCAACGGGCTGAGATCGTGGACGCCGATGTTCTTTTCGGCCGGGTGCCACCTGACATCTTCGCCCTCAATCGGCGACTCCGTTACTATCACTCGATCGGAGCGGGTGTGGACGCCATTCTCTCGCCCGAGCTGATCGAAAGTGACGTCATCCTGGCGAGCGAGAAAGGCGAAGTCGGGATTCACCTCGCGGAGCACGCGTTCGCGCTCCTGCTCGGCCTCACCCGCGGCATCCACACGGCCCTGCGAGACCCCGATTACCGGCACCGCGAGGCAATTCGGCGAGAACAGCGCGAACTCTTTGAGCAGACGATGGGCATCGTGGGCTTCGGCGGAACCGGCCGCGAGGTGGCGCGGCGCGCCCTGGGGTTTGGGATGCGCGTTCTGGCGATCGATATCGAGGACGTGCCGCCCGAACCGGGAGTCGAGGCCATCTGGAAGCCCGATCGGCTCCCGGAGCTGCTCGGGACGTCCGATGTCGTCGTCATCGGCCTACCGCTCACGAAAGCAACCCACCACCTGTTCACGCGCGATCTTTTCCGCCAGATGCGCCCAAGCGCGATTCTGATCAACGTGACGCGGGGCGCGATCGTCTACACCGACGACCTGGTCGCGGCGCTGAACGACGGGCTCATCTGGGGCGCGGGCCTGGACGTGACCGATCCCGAGCCGCTGCCTGCCGGGCATCCGCTCTGGACCCATCCCCGCGTGATCGTGACGCCGCATACCGCGGGAGGTTCACCTCGGCGGGCTGGCCGCGCCATCGTGACGTTCTGCGAGAACCTCAGGCGCCTCCGTGCCGGGCAGCCACTGCTGAGCCTCATCGACAAACGCAAAGGCTACTGACGCGAAGCGGGGGAACGGGGTGGATTACGGGTCAGGTCATCTGCGTGGACGGAGGATCGTCACTGGCTGAGGGGCCATCAAAGTTCCGGACGCTCACTGGTGCCGCCAGGGCAGCGGAACGCTCGCTTCTCTCTGGCCTGACCCTGATCGGTGCCGCGTGGGCTCTTGAGGTCCACCACGCCTTCCCCGGGACGTTCTTCAAGGAGCAGTACCTCGGGCTCTTCCTCGCCCTGGCGCTCGGCGCCGTCTTCCTGAGCGTCAAGCCGGACGTCCGCGCGCCAGGCCACTGGGTGCCATGGTACGACTGGCTCCTCTCCCTCAGCGGCCTCGCTGCTGGCGGGTACATCGTGATCTTCTACCCCGCCATCGCCTACCGCCTCGGCGTCGTGACGTGGGACAAGGTAGTGCTTGGCGGTCTGGCAATCCTTCTCGTCCTCGAAGCGACGCGTCGGCTCGTCGGATGGGTCATGGTAGGCCTCGGCGCGGCGTTCATCCTCTATGCTAAGTTCGCCTACCTTTTTCCCGGCCTCCTCTACGCCAAAGGCTCAAGCTGGGAGCGAATCGCGGTGTACCTCTACCTCGACACCAACAGCCTCCTCGGCCTCCCCCTGGCAGTGACCGCAACCATCGTCGTGGCCTTCATCTTCTTCGGTCAGGTTCTTTACGCCGTCGGCGGGGATAAGTTCCTCACCGACCTGGCCCTGGTCGCCATGGGCCGCTATCGCGGTGGGCCGGCCAAGGTCTCGGTAGTAGCCTCGAGCCTCTTCGGCACCGTGTCTGGGAGCGCGGTGTCGAATGTGGTGGTGGACGGGGCCATCACAATCCCAATGATGAAGCGCACGGGCTACGCCCCCCACATGGCAGCAGCCATCGAGGCGGTCGCTTCCACCGGCGGTCAGATCATGCCTCCGGTCATGGGGGTCGCAGCGTTCCTCATCGCCGAGTTCCTCGCCATCCCTTACTCTGAGGTGGCGCTGGCCGCGGTGATTCCTGCGCTTCTCTACTACCTCGCCCTGTTCGTTCAAGTGGACCTCGAAGCGGCTAAGCGTGGCCTGGTCGGGCTTCCTATGGAACAACTTCCGCGTTTCGGGCCCGTCATGCGGCGCGGGTGGAGCTTCCTGATTCCCCTGCTGGTCCTGATCTACACTCTCATGATCGCTGCCTGGCCAGCCGGCAAGGCGGGGATGGCAGCCGTCATCGCCACCCTCGTCGTCGGCGCCCTCCAGCGCGATGACCGGCTCACCCTGAGGAAATTACTCACCGCGATCGAAGAAACCGGCCGCGTCCTGCTGGACATCGTGGTCATCACCGCGGTGGCAGGCCTCGTCATCGGCGTGCTCCAGCTATCCGGCCTCGGTTTCAAGTTCTCGCTTCTCTTGGTCACCCTGGCGGGCAGCAATGCCCTCGCCCTCCTCATCTTGAGCGCCGTGGTCTGCATCATTCTCGGAATGGGGATGCCCACCGCGATCATCTACGTGATGCTGGCCGTCCTGGTGGGGCCCGCGCTGGTCCAGCTCGGGATCTCACCGCTCGGGGCCCATCTCTTCCTCTTTTACTTCGGCATGCTCTCAATGATTACTCCGCCGGTCTGCCTGGCGACCTACGCGGCCGCCTCCATCGGTCGGGCCGACTTCATGAAGACGGGCTGGGCGGGCATGCGCCTCGGGATCGTTGCCTACGTGGTCCCCTTCGTCTTTGCCTACCACCCGGCCCTCCTCCTGAAGGGATCGGTGGTCGAGATTACCCTTGCCGTCGGGACCGCGGTGATCGGGGTGATCCTTCTCGGAATCGGCTGCGCAGGGCACCTGTTCAGCCCGCTGGATTGGGGAAAGCGCGCTTGGAGTAGCCTGGCCGGCCTCCTCCTGATACCTCCCCCATCGAGCGGGCTCTGGGTCGTTGGCAACCTTGTCGGTCTCGCCCTGGGTCTCCTTCTGGTCCTCGTGGAGTGGGCAGGCGCTCCCCGGAGTGTCCCCGAGCCTGCCACTCCCGGCCGCCGCGAGTTATGAGATAATCGCGCCGCGATGAAGATCGATATCTTCCCCCACATCTTCCCGCGGCGCTTCTACGAGCGGATGCTAGAGGTGGCGCCTCCGGGCCTCTACATGCAGAAGCGCATCCGCGGCATCCCGGTCCTCGTGGATTTGGATGAGCGCCTGAGGATCATGGACCGCTACGAGGGGTACGTGCAGGTACTCACGCTCGCCTCGCCGCCCATCGAAGCCCTGGGCGGTTCCGACGTCACGCCCGAGCTCGCCCAACTGGCCAACGACGGCATGGCCGAGGTCGTCGCCAAGCAGTCTGACCGCTTTCCCGGCTTCGTGGCCTCCCTCCCCATGAACAACCCCGACGCCGCTCTCAGAGAGATCGACCGCGCGGTCAGTCAGCTTGGCGCCACGGGGATCCAGATCTTCTCCAACGTCAACGGGCGGCCGTTGGACGAGCCAGAGTTTCTGCCCATCTTCGAACGCATGGCCGCCCTCGGCCTTCCCATCTGGCTCCATCCGGCCCGCCCGGCAACGTTCGCCGATTACCCGTCCGAGAAGCGCTCCAAGTACGACCTTTGGTGGGCCTTCGGCTGGCCGTATGAGACGACGATCGCCATGGGACGGCTTGTCTTCTCCGGTCTCTTCGATCGCTGGCCTGGCCTCACGATCATCACGCACCACATGGGCGCCATGCTCCCGTACTTCGAAGGACGGGCAGGTCACGGGCTCAATCAGCTCGGCACGCGCACCGAGGATGCGGACGACGCGGCGGCCCTGGGGCGGCTCAAGAAGCGCCCGCTCGATTACTTCCACATGTTCTATGGCGATACCGCCCTTTTCGGGGCCTGGCGTGCCATGGAGTGCGGCCTGGCCTTCTTCGGCGCCGACCGGGTTCTGTTCGGGACCGACATGCCCTTTGATCCCGAGAGGGGACCAGGCTTCATCCGGGAGACCATTGCGGCCATGGAGCGGATGCCCGCCACGGCGGAGGAAAAGGCCAAGATCTACGAGGGGAACGCGAGGCGCCTGCTCCGGCTCCGGCTATGAAATTCGACCTGTAGGGAGCGAAGTGTGCTGAAGCGAGCTGCCGTTGAAAGCGTAGCCGAAGCCTACCTGGAGCTCCTGGCCGC
>CAYFIG010000113.1:0-6606 GCA_964342905.1 uncultured bacterium | reverse complement strand
CTATTTCCACTGCGGGGGACTGGACCTCTACCCACACTAAAGCCGGAAGAGCCACATTTTTTATGTTTAGCATCGTTCTAAGACGGGTGTCAACCCCATAATCACGGCCCGCCGGGCGGGCGGAATCCGCGCTCAAAGCGTGGGCGCGTGGGGAAGCGGTCGACGAGTGTGCATCGGGGACCCGCGCCGAAGGCGTCGGTGCGCGAGCGCGCGCTATCTCCGCGTCAACGGGCGATTTCTTGACAGTTCTCCGAGCGGAAGCGTATCATCGGTCGCACGAGGACTTGCCTTCTATGGATGAGTTCTACCGGATTAAACGCCTCCCCCCGTACGTCTTCGCGGTCGTGAACGACCTGAAGACCAAGGCCCGGGCCCGCGGGGAGGATATCATCGACCTCGGGATGGGGAACCCGGATCAGGGGACTCCCACGCACATCGTCGCCAAGCTCGTCGAGGCCGCGCAGAATCCCCGGAACCACCGCTACTCAGCCTCCCGCGGGATCACTCGACTCCGCGTTGCGATCACGAAGTGGTACCGGGACCGGTACGGGGTTGAGCTGGACCCTGAGACCGAGGCCATCGTCACCATCGGCGCCAAGGAAGGGCTGGCTCACCTGGCTCTGGCCGTGCTCCAACCTGGCGATGGGGCGCTGGTTCCGAACCCAACCTATCCCATTCATTCGTACTCCGTCGTGATTGCCGACGGAGACCTCCGATCGGTGCCGCTGGTCCCCGGGGAAGACTTCTTCTCCCGCCTCCAGGAGACCGCTCGTCTGGCCTGGCCCAAGGCCAAGCTCCTGATCCTTTCGTTCCCTCACAACCCCACCACCCAGGTGGTGGATCGGGGGTTCTTCGAGAAGGTCGTTGCCTTCGCCAGGGAGCACCGGCTCATGGTCGTCCACGACTTCGCGTACGCCGACCTCTGCTACGACGGCTACCGCGCTCCCAGTTTTCTGGAGGTTCCTGGCGCCAAGGATGTGGGCGTGGAGCTATTCTCGCTCACGAAGTCTTACAACATGCCCGGCTGGCGGCTGGGTTTCGTGTGCGGCAACGCGCGCATGATCCACGCCCTGGCCCGGATCAAGTCCTACCTGGACTACGGCGTGTTCCAGCCCATTCAGATCGCGGGCATCATCGCGCTCGAGGGAGACCAACGCTGCGTCTGGGACATTGCCGAGGTGTACCGGAAACGGCGCGATGTCTTAGTGGACGGGCTCCAGAAGCAGGGCTGGAACGTGCCGAAGCCCCAGGGGACAATGTTTGTTTGGGCCCCGGTCCCCGAGCCGTTTCGCGCCATGGGCTCGCTCGAGTTCGCCAAGCTCCTCATCCAGGAGGCGAAGGTGGCGGTTTCTCCCGGCATCGGCTTCGGGGAGTACGGAGAAGGGTACGTGCGGTTCGCGCTGGTGGAGAACGAGCAACGGATCCGCCAGGCACTGCGCGGTCTGAAAAGCCTCATCGCAGGGGGCTGATACCTGACCTTCCTGTCCGGTTGCGAACGCTAATCCCATGACCGAGATCAGAATCGGACTTCTTGGCCTGGGCACGGTTGGCAGCGGGGTGGTCAAACTCCTGAATGCCCACCGGCGCGAGCTGGAAGAGCGGGCCGGTTGCCGACTGGTCCTCCACCGGATCGCCGATCCGGACCTCACGCGCCCCAGGGAGGGGCTTGACCTGACCGCGCTTCCCCTCGTGCCCGAGGCCACGCAGGTCTTCGCTGACCCTACGGTGCAGATCGTCGTGGAGCTGGTGGGAGGGCTCGAACCCGCCAAGAGCTTCATCCTCAAGGCGATCCAGATTGGGAAACACGTGGTCACCGCCAACAAGGCCCTTCTTGCCCACCACGGCGCAGAGATCTTCGAGGAGGCGCGAGCGCGCGGGGTGATGCTGGGCTTTGAGGCCGCTGTGGCGGGGGGGATCCCGCTGATCCGAGCCGTCAAGGACGGGCTCGTGGCCAACCGGATCCTCTCAGTCTTCGGCATCGTCAACGGCACCTCCAACTACATCCTCACCAAGATGACCGACGAGGGCCGGGACTTCGCCTCTGTCCTCCGAGAGGCCCAGGCCAAGGGCTATGCCGAGGCGGACCCGGCCCTCGACGTCGAGGGCATGGACTCTGCCCACAAGCTTCAGATCTTGGCCACGTTGGCCTTCCGAACCTCGGTGGACCTCAAGGATATCTACACCGAGGGGATCACGGCGGTGACCCCCCAGGACATCGCCTACGCGGCGGAGCTGGGCTACCGGATCAAGCTCCTGGCGATCGCCAAGGCGGGAGACGGTGGTCTGGAGGTGCGCGTTCATCCAACGATGATTCCCACCGGTTCCCCTCTGGCCGCGGTCTCGGGGGTGTTCAACGCCATCTTCATCACCGGGGACGCGGTGGGCGACCTGATGTTCTACGGTCGCGGCGCGGGGCAGATGCCCACGGCCTCCGCGGTGTGGTCTGACATCGTGGAGATCGCACGGCGGCTGGCGCACGGCCTTCCAGCGCTTCCGCTCGATCTCCCCGCATTGTCTGCCCGCCCGCTCTCCCTTCAACCCGTTGAAGAGATCCGCTCCGCCTACTACCTCCGCGTCATGGCTATGGACCGGCCCGGGGTCCTCTCTCAGGTGGCGGGGGTGTTAGGCCGGCATGAGATCTCCATCGCTTCGGTGATCCAGAAGGGGCGCGCCGCCGAGGCGGTCCCGGTCGTGATGATGACTCACGAGGCCCGGGAGCGGGACATGCGCCAGGCTCTGGCCGCCATCGACAAGCTCCGAGAAGTGGTGGTTCCCCCCACCATGATGATCCGCGTCGAAGGAAGCGGAAACTGATGGCCTGGCCTGGGGTCATTGAGCGCTACCGCGAGTTCCTCCCGGTCACGGAGAAAACGCCGGTGGTGACCCTCCAGGAGGGGAACACCCCAACGATCCCCGCTCCGCGCCTCGCCGAGAGCACGGATCCGAGGCTTACGATCTATCTGAAGTGCGAGGGGTTCAACCCCACCGGTTCCTTCAAAGATCGTGGGATGACCGTGGCAATCTCAAAGGCGCTGGAGGCGGGGTCGCGCGCGGTGATCTGCGCCTCCACCGGAAACACCTCTGCCTCGGCGGCCGCCTACGCAGCCCGCGCCGGGGTCGGGGCCTTCGTGGTGGTCCCGAAGGGCGCCGTGGCCATTGGCAAGCTCTCCCAGGCCGCCATCCACGGGGCCAAGGTCCTAACCGTGGACGGCTCATTCGACCAGGCGCTGGCGATCGTCACCGAGATCGCTGAGAAGCATCCGGTCACGCTGGTCAACTCCATCAACCCCTATCGGCTCGAAGGGCAGAAGACTGCCGCCTTCGAGGTGGTGGACCAGCTCGGGCGGGCTCCTGACTACCACCTGATCCCCGTGGGCAACGCGGGAAACATTACCGCCTACTGGCGGGGCTACCGGGAGTACGGGAAGGCGGGAAAGGCGAAAGAGCTGCCGCGGATGGTCGGCTTCCAGGCCGCGGGCGCTGCCCCGATTTACGAGAACCGGGTGATCCGCGAGCCCAAAACTGTGGCCACGGCGATCCGGATCGGCAACCCCGCCAACTGGGGGCTGGCCGTGGAGGCCATGAAGGACTCCGGCGGCTGGATCGAGGTGGTGACCGATGAGGAGATCCTCCGCGCCTACCGGCTCCTGGCCCGCGAGGAGGGGATCTTCATGGAGCCCGCCTCCGCGGCCTCCGTGGCCGGGCTTATCAAGATGGTGAAGGCCAGCCGCTTTGAGCCTGGCTCGACGCTGGTCCTCACCCTCACCGGTCACGGGCTGAAGGATCCGGAGACCGCGCTGGAGTCAGCCTCCCGCCCGATTACGGTGCCACCCCAGTTCGACGCCGTCCTCGCCCAGTTGGGGCTCTAACGCGTCTCGACGTGGCCTCTCGCCGGCAGTGGGCGAAGGTCCTGCTCGGAACCGCCGTGAGCCTGGGCCTGCTCGCCTACCTTCTCGCCGGCGTGGAGCTCCGCCAAGTGGGCCATCACCTGGCGCGCACCCACTGGGGCTATCTGGCCTTGAGCGTGGGACTCACCGTCTTCGCGGTGTGGGTGAGGGCGCGGCGATGGCGGTACCTCTTTCCGCCCGCCGCCTCGCCTACTCATCTCTTCTCGGCCGTCATGATCGGCTACATGGCGAATAACATCCTCCCGCTTCGGGCCGGCGAGTTGGTGCGGGGGTACATCGCTGCGCGGCGGAGCGGTCAGGGGTTCTGGACCGCCTTTGCCACGGTCGTGGTCGAGCGGGTGCTTGACGCCCTGGCGGTGGTCTCCATCCTGGCGGGGTTGGTCGTCACCGTCCCCGTGCCTTACGAGCTCAAGTGGGCAGCCGTCCTCTTCCTGAGCCTGGACTTGGTCGCCATGGCCGCGCTGGCAGTCCTGATGTTCGCGCCTGAGCGCTTCCGAGTCGCGATCGCCTTCGTCCTGGGACGGTGGCCGCACTTTTCGACAAAGGCGCTTGCGATCCTGGGGACCTTTACACTCGGGCTTCAAGGGATCCGCACCCGCGCCCATCTGCTGCCGATCCTTGGGTGGTCGGTGGGGCTCTGGGTGGTCTATGCCCTCACGACTTGGACTGCGCTGGCGGCGGCTCAGCTCGCTCTTTCCCTGACCGCCGCCTGGGCCGTCGTGGCCTTTGTCGGGCTCGGGGTGAGCCTCCCCTCCGCGCCCGGCTTTGTCGGCGTCATCCAGGCCGCGGTGGTACTGGCCCTGGCCCTCTTCGACGTCCCCCGCGCTGAAGCCTTGAGCTTCTCCTTTCTCTACCACGCGATCCAGTTCATCCCGATCACGCTCCTCGGCTGGCTCCTCCTGCTGGGAGAGCAGGTCAGTCTCTTTCAGATCACGCGGGAAGCGATCCCCGAAGCCCAGGCGCGGGGCGCCTGACCCAGGGGCAGCCTTTACACGGTCAGGCCGGCTCGGGTACGATGCCGCCCATGAGCCTCATCGTCCAGAAGTACGGCGGCTCTTCCGTCGCCGATCCGGAAAAGATTCAGCACGTCGCCCGCCGCGTTCTCGCCACCGCGGCAGAGGGACACCAGGTCGTCGTGGTGGTCTCGGCCATGGGGAAAACTACCGACTCGCTGGCGGCCCTGGCCCAGCAGATCACGCCGACCCCGGCTCCCCGCGAGCTGGACATGCTCCTGGCCACGGGCGAGCAGGTGTCCAGCGCTCTCCTGGCGATGGCGCTCCAGGCCCACGGGCGCCCGGCCCGCTCGTTCACCGGCGCCCAGGTGAGGATCTACACCGACGCGGTCCACGGGCAGGCCCGCATTCGGAAGATCGAGAACGACCGGATCCGGCAGGCGCTAGACGCGGGGGAGGTGGTCGTGGTGGCGGGGTTTCAGGGGGTCACCCCTGAGGAGGAGATCACCACTCTGGGGCGGGGTGGTTCCGACCTCACCGCCGTCGCCCTGGCCGCCGCGCTCAAGGCGGACGTCTGCGAGGTCTACACCGACGTGGACGGGGTGTACACCGCCGACCCCAACATCGTGCCTGACGCGCGGAAGCTTCGCCGCGTCTCGTACGACGAGATGCTGGAGATGGCCAGCCTCGGTGCCAAGGTGCTCCAGTCTCGCTCGGTCGAGTTCGCCAAAAAGTACGCCGTGCCGGTCTACGTTCGCTCGAGCTTCAAGCCAGATCCAGGCACCCTCGTGACCAGAGAGGACACGCGAATGGATGAGGTCATCGTTACCGGAGTGACTCACGATCGGAGCCAGGCCAAGGTCTCGATCCTGAAGGTCCCGGACCGGCCTGGCATTGCCGCGCAGGTTTTTGGCGCGGTGGCGGCCGAGAACATCGTCGTGGACATGATCGTCCAGAACATCAGCCGGGACGGCTACACCGACATCTCCTTCACGCTTCCCCGCGGCGACCGGGCGAAAGCGGTCACTGTTCTGGAGGAGGTGGCGAAGCGAATCGGCGCCCAGGGCGTCGAGTTCGACGATCGGATCGCCAAGGTCTCCATCGTGGGGGTTGGGATGCGGAGCCACTCCGGCGTAGCCGCCCGCATGTTCGCCACGCTCGCCGGGGAGCGGATCAATATCCAGATGATCTCCACCTCCGAGATCGCGGTCTCGTGCGTCATGGAGGACAAGTACACCGAGCTGGCTGTCCGGGCGCTGCACGAGGCCTTCGAGCTCGGCAAGGAGCGCCCCGCCGCCGAGTAGCATGGATCCCGAGCTCAGAACGTATCTGGACGAGACCCGCTGCCACTTTGACGTTGTGGCGGAGCAGATGCGAATCCAACTCCGGCTTGTTGCGGGAGGTGTGTCGTCTCTTGCCGACCGCCTCGACCGGCTCGAGCAAAATCTCCGCGAGGAGATCCTCCTGCTGACCGGATGTTCAACACGTGATGTGTCACGCGACCCACCACGGAGAGCAGGCTGGGATAGACCGCACGGCCGCGCTGCATAACGCGCCGACGCGGGAGCGCGGCTCTGGCGTGCAAGTCGCCGGAAGTACAAGGAGGTACGGGAGAGGGAGGGGGTGATTCGATTCCGTGATAGGCTGCGATAAGCCGCAAGGTTTGCCGTGTTATGCCGTTCCGTCTAATCATAGACCATATGGAAGGACCGGCCTGACCTATCGCAAGATAGCGTGGGTTGTTC
>CAYFIG010000112.1:0-6608 GCA_964342905.1 uncultured bacterium | reverse complement strand
TGATCTGCATCACGGGCAACGGACTCAAGACGCCAGACGTGCTTTTGGAGCGCCTTGAGACCCACGTCACGATTCGGCCTTCGCTCTTCGCGTTCGACCGGGCGCTGGCCGAGCTGAAATCCAAAACGTAGTGGAAATCAGCGACGTTCAGTAAGGAGGACCCGACGATGCCGGTTCTGGTGCGAATTCCCACTCCCCTTCGGGCCGTGACCAAAGGCGTGGCGGAGGTGTATAGCAAGGGCGCCAACGTGAACGAGTTGATCGAAGACCTGGAGCGTCAATTCCCCGGGCTCCAGGAGCGGCTGGTGGGGGAAAGCGGCGAGCTCCGACGGTTCATCAACATTTATGTCAACCAGGAGGACATCCGCTTCCTCCAGGGGACGGGCACGGCCCTGAAAGACGGCGACGAGGTGTCCATCGTTCCGGCCATCTCGGGGGGTCGGTGAGGTGGTGGTGGGCATGAGCCGAATGCGAGTGCGGTTAACGTTCCCTCCCGAGCGGATTCAGGAACCTATCATCTACCTCCTGGGGAAAGACTTCGACATCGTCACCAACATCCGGCGGGCGGACGTCAAGGCGGACTACGGCTGGGTGGCTCTTGAGCTGGAAGGCAAGGAGGAGGATCTGGAGCGGGGAATCGCCTGGCTCAAGGAAAAAGGGGTCAAGGTGGACCCCATTGAGCGGGACGTGATCGTCTAGCCATGCGAGGCCGCGGGTCACCGGCGGCCGCCGAGTACGCATATGATCTCCCGACGGGTGCAGGGGTTCACGGAGTCGGTGATCCGGGAGATGACCCGGGTCAACAACCTCTACGGCGGCGTGAACCTGGCCCAGGGAATGCCCAACTTCCCTCCCCCCCGGGCGCTAATCGAGGCAGCCCACGCGGCCCTGGAAGGCGATTTTCACCAGTACGCGATTACCTGGGGCGCGCCGCAGCTCCGCCAGGCCATTGCGGCCAAATACCAGAAGTTCCATGGGATGGAGGTGGACCCGGAGCGAAACGTCACGGTCTGCTGCGGCTCCACCGAGGCCATGCTCTCCACGCTCCTGGCCGTCCTGAACCCGGGCGACCAGGTCATCGTGTTCGAGCCGTTCTACGAGAACTATGGCCCGGGCTGCATCATCTCGGGTGCGGAGCCGGTCTTCGTGCCCCTGGAGCCCCCGGACTTCAGCTTCGACCCCGACCGGCTGCGAAAGGCCGTCACCCCGCGAACCCGGGCCATTATCTTTAACAGCCCCAACAACCCCACGGGCAAGGTTTTCGCCGCGCACGAGCTCCAGACCATTGCCGACCTCTGCCTCGCCCACAACCTCCTGGCCATCACCGACGAGATCTACGAGCACATCATCTTCGATGGCGAGGGGCACACGCCGATCGCGACGCTCCCCGGCATGGCAGAGCGCACGGTGACGATCTCAGGGATCTCCAAGTCCTACTCGGTGACCGGCTGGCGGATCGGGTATGTCATCGCCTCTCCCGAGCTTTCTAACGGAATCCGCCGCGCCCATGACTTCGTCACCGTGGGCGCTCCCCACCCGCTGCAGGAAGCGGCGGTAACGGCGCTGACCCTCCCAGACTCCTACTACGTCTGGCTCAGGGAGATGTATCAGGCCAAGCGCGACCTCCTCTTGGGGCTCGTGGAGTCGGCAGGCTTCATCGCGTACAAGCCGAAGGGGGCCTACTACATCCTGACTGAAGCGGCTCACTTCCTCGAGCGCTTTCGCTGTCCCGACGACACCGCCTTCGCCATGTATCTGGTGAAAGAGATCGGGGTCGCCACGGTCCCTGGCTCCTCCTTTTACGCCCACCCGGAGCTCGGGAGAACGAAGATCCGCTTCTGCTTCCCCAAAACGGACGAGGTGCTAAAGGAGGCGGGCCAGCGCCTCCAGCGGCTCAAGTCCGGGTGACCCTCCGGGACGCCGCTCTCGCCATTTTTCAGGCGGGCCTTGAAGCCGGCCATGTCCGGTCGCTCATCCAGAGGTCTCTTCGCCTGGACGGTTCCCGGCTCAGCATCGGCCCCTCCGTCTTTGATCTTGCACCGATCCGACGCCTCTCGGTCCTGGGAGCTGGAAAGGCGTCAGGGGCCATGGCCCAGGCGCTCGAGGAAATCCTCGGCGACCGGATCTCCCAGGGCCTGGTGGTGGTCAAGGACGGCTACACGGCCCGGACCAAGCGGATCCGGCTGGTCGAGGCCGGGCACCCGATCCCCGACGAACGCGGGCTCCAGGCCGCCCGGGAGCTGCTTGAGCTGGCCCGAGTCGCCCGCGAGGATGACCTGGTGGTGACGCTGATTTCGGGAGGAGGCTCGGCCCTCACGCCGGCCCCGGTTCCGCCCATTACCCTGGCCGAGAAGCAGGACGTCACCCGAATGCTCCTCGCAGCAGGGGCGACGATCCACGAGTTGAATGCCGTCAGAAAACACTGTTCCCAGATCAAGGGTGGCCAGCTCGCCAAGGCTGCGGCTCCGGCGCCGGTGGTCTCGCTAGTCCTTTCTGACGTCATCGACGATCGGCTGGACGTGATCGCCTCCGGTCCCACGGCTCCCGACGAGACAACTTACGCTGAGGCACTGGCCATCCTAGACCGCTTCGGTTTGAGGGAGCGCATTTCGGCTACCGTGAGGCGCCATCTGGAAAGGGGTGCCCGGGGCGAGATTCCCGAAACCCCCAAGCCCGCAGACCCCATTTTTCGCCGCGTCACTCATTCCATCATTGGAAACAACCGGCTCGTAGTGGAGGCGGCCGAAGTCAAAGCCCGAGCGCTCGGCTTCAACACCCGCCTCCTGACCCGCTCGCTTCAGGGAGAAGCCCGGGCGGTGGCCCGAGAGTTCGCCGAGCTGGCCTATCAGATCAAGTCCAGTGGGGAGCCGGTCCCGGCCCCAGCGTGCCTGGTCGCAGGGGGGGAGACCACAGTCACTGTCAGGGGGGGAGGCACAGGCGGGAGGTGCCAAGAGTTCTGCCTGGCTTTCGCGACGGGGATTCGTGGGATGGATGCCGTCCTGGTTCTGGCAGCGGGCACCGATGGGACCGACGGCCCCACGGAGGCTGCAGGGGCGATTGCCGACGGGGAGACCATGAGCCGGGCTTACCAAAGTGGACTGGATGCCCAGGCCAACCTCGATGACAACAACTCCTTTGGATTTTTTTCCGCCCTTGGCGACCTCGTAACCACTGGACCCACCAATACGAATCTCCTCGACCTCTATCTCCTTCTCGTTGGTTTGCCGCTAAAATAAGCGATATGCTCCGAGTCGTTGATTTCACGATCCCTCATTTCGGCCACCCACAGGGTTATCCACCGGAGACACACAGGAACTGTGGACAAACCACCGGTTTGACACTTATTTCAACGCTCCAGTATCCTAAAGGTGCCGATGTCGCACCTCAATCTTCTCGAACTCGTGCCTTCCGAGCTGGAAGGCCTTGCAGAGCGGCTTGGCGAGCCTCGCTATCGCGGCCGCCAGCTCGCCACCTGGCTCTTCAGGAAGACGGTAGCGAACCTTGAGGCGATGAGCGACCTACCGAGGGAGTTCCGCCAACGGCTGGCCGCGGAAGCTGTCATCGAACTGCCCGAGATCGAGCAGCGCACTCCCTCTGAGGACGGGAGCGAGAAGTTTGTCCTCAGGCTCGCTGACGGTGCTCGGATTCAGTCGGTGCTTATGCCTGATGACGGCCGGTTGACGCTCTGCCTCTCCACCCAGGTCGGGTGCGGCTTTGGCTGCGCCTTTTGCTTTACCGGCACCATGGGCGTTGGCCGAAACCTCACCGCCGGGGAGATCGTCGGCCAGCTCGTAGCCGCGCGCTCGACGCTTCCCGCCGAGACTCGCATCAGTCACCTCGTCTACATGGGGATGGGGGAGCCGCTGGCGAACTACGACGCCACGGTCAAGTCGCTTCGGCTCTTAACAGACCCAAACGCCTTCGGCTATTCCCCCCGTCGGATCACAGTCTCAACCGTCGGGCTCGTCAGCGGCATCAAAAAGCTGGCTAAGGAGAACTTGAAGGTCAACCTCGCCATCTCCCTCCACGCCACCACCAACCCGGTGCGCACTCGGCTCATGCCCGTGAACAAGAGCTGGGCTCTCGAAGATCTTCTCGCGACATGCCGCAGTTTCCCCCTCCCGGAGCGCCGGCGGATGACCTTCGAGTACGTGCTCCTGCATGAGGTCAATGACTCCACGGAAGATGCGCTCCGGCTCACGCGCCTGCTCAAGGGGATCAGGGCCAAGGTGAATCTGATCCCGTTCAACGACTGGGAAGGGGCGGGCTTCAGGCGTCCTCCGCTCTCCCGGATTCTGGCATTCCAGAACCTGCTCCTCGAGCATGGGCTCACAGCCACTATCCGCTGGAGCAAAGGCGAGGACATCGGGGCGGCCTGCGGCCAGCTGGCAGAGAAGCGAGAGGCGGCCTCGGCATGACGAGACCTCGGCTGTGCGGCTCAGGCTGTCTCTGTTCGAGCGCGGGCTTAGCCCGCGCAACCTCGGGGGGAGACTTCGGAAGGGGGGCGGAGCCCCCCTCCGAGGAAGTGACAGTGGCCTTCGCGACGCTTGGCTGCAAGCTCAACCAGGTGGAGACCCGGGAGATCGAACGGCTCCTGGAGTCGAAAGGGTTTCGCACGGTTCCCTTCGAGGAGCCCGCGCACGTGTACGTGGTGAACACCTGCACGGTGACAGGGAAGGCAGACTTCTCAGACCGTCAGATGATCCGCCGGGCCATTGCTCGAAACCCCCAGGCGCTGGTGGTGGTGACCGGCTGCTACGCCCAGACCGCCCCGGACGCGATTGCGCGGATCCCTGGAGTGGATTTGATCCTGGGAAACCAGGAGAAGTATCAGCTCGCTGAGCTCCTGGACTCCCTCAAGAAACGGGTGAAGCCGCTGGTCAGGGTGGGCGACATCTCGAAAGCCCGAACTCTTCCGGCAGCGCCCTTCGCCAAGTTCTCGGGACGCTCCCGCGCCTTCGTGAAGATCCAGGATGGCTGTCAGCACCGCTGCGCCTTCTGCATCGTCCCCTATGCGCGGGGGCCGAGTCGGAGCCAGGAGACCAAGCGCGTGGTGGACCAGATCCACGAGTTGGTTGACTCGGGCTACCGGGAGGTGGTGCTGACAGGCGTGGACATGGGCCACTACGGATGGGACTTGGTCCCGCGGACCAGTCTCGCGGCACTCCTCCGCACGATCCTCGCCGAGGTCTCCGGGCTCCGCCGGCTCCGACTTTCCTCAATCCTGCCAGCCTACTTTACCTCTGAGCTTGTCGAGGTGATCTCTGGTTCCCCGGTCGTCGCCCCACACCTTCACATTCCCCTTCAGAGCGGAAGCGACCGAATTCTTCGAGTTATGAGAAGACCTTATAACACAAGGATTTACCACTCATTACTTGAGAAACTCTCAGAAGCTATTCCCACCCTCGGCCTGGGGACGGACGTGATCGTGGGCTTTCCGGGTGAGACCGAAGCCGACTTCGAAGCCACGCGCGAATTCATCAGGACCTTGCCCTTTTCCTACCTCCATGTTTTCTCATACTCCGACAGGAAGGGGACGGAGGCGACCCAGCTTCCCGATCATGTCCCTCCCCGGCTCATCGTCCAGCGGAGCAAGATCCTCAGAGACCTGAGCCAGGCCAAGCGTCTTGAGTTCGGTAGGCGGCTCTTGAACCAGCCCCAGGAGGTTCTCGTCTTCAAGACCCGCGACAAGGCCACCGGCCTCCTCATCGGCCTCACCGGCAACTATGTGGAACTGCTCTTCGATGGGCCGGATTCTCTGATGAGGGAGTTCGTGAACGTGACCGTCACTCAGGTCCGTCCCGAGGGTATCTGGGGGGCTCTCGCAGCGTGAGTGACATTAAGATCGGCGTCGTCGGCGGCAGCGGCCTGTACGAGCTGGAAGGGCTCACCGACGTCCGGTGGACCCGCGTCAGGACCCCCTTCGGCGAGCCGTCAGACGCGTACTGTGTGGGGCGGCTCGGAGACCGGACAGTGGTCTTCCTGCCGCGGCATGGGCGAAGGCACCGGCTCATGCCCTCGGAGCTGAACTTCCGGGCGAACATGTATGGCTTCAAGAAGCTCGGCGTCGAGTGGGTCATCTCGATCAGCGCGGTGGGGAGCATGCGCGAGCAGATTCGCCCCTTGGATCTGGTGATCCCCGGCCAGTTCTTCGACTGGACCCGCCGTCGCGTCTCGTCCTTCTTCGGCAACGGCATCGTGGCCCACGTGGGGATGGCCGACCCGGTCTGCCCTGACCTGGCTGATCGGCTTGAGGGAGCAGCCCGGGCCGCGGGGGCCACCGTCCACCGCGGCGGCACCTACCTCTGCATCGAGGGGCCTCAGTTTTCCTCCAAGGGAGAATCGAAGATCTACCGGCAGTGGGGTGTGGACGTCATCGGCATGACGAATATGCCCGAGGCCAAGCTCGCCCGGGAGGCCGAGCTTTGCTACGCGACCCTGGCCCTGGTCACCGACTACGATGTCTGGCACGAGAGCGAGGCTCATGTGACCGTGCAGGCGGTGGTGGCCAATCTCATGAAGAACGTGGCCACGGCCAAGGAAGTGCTGCGCCGGGTGGTTCCCCGAGTGGGACCGCCGCGCCGCTGCCCGTGTCCGTCACTTCTTAA
>CAYFIG010000111.1:0-6614 GCA_964342905.1 uncultured bacterium | reverse complement strand
ATCGCTCAGCTCCGCGCCGCCAGGATCGAGCCCATCATAATTACCGGGGACAACGCGCGGACGGCCCGTGCCGTGGCAGACCAGGTCGGGATCCGGGAGGTGCTGGCCCAGGTGCTCCCGCAGGAGAAGGCCGAACGGGTCCGCGCTCTGCAGCGCCAGGGGAAGCGCGTGGCCATGGTGGGGGATGGGATCAACGACGCGCCCGCCCTCATGCAGGCCGATGTGGGACTTGCAATCGGGGCCGGAACGGACATCGCCATCGAATCAGCCGATGTAGTCCTGGTGGGCGAGCGGCTGAGCGCCGTGGTGGACGCCTACCACATCGCCCGTCGGACGTACCGGAAGACCGTCCAGAACCTCTCCCTGGCCTTTAGCTTTAACGGGGTCGGGGTGCCGCTCGCGGCCACCGGTCTCATTGCGCCGGTCTGGGCCATGGCTGCCATGGCCGCTAGCGTCACAACGGTTCTCCTCAATTCTTTCTGGGGCCGCCTCGTCCCTCGTCTCCGGCATCCGGCGGCAGCGGTTCAGCGGGTGACACTCACGGTCCCCAGCATCCACTGCCAGGGGTGCGTAACGAAGATCCAAGAGACGCTCGCGAAGCTTCCGAGCGTGGTGGCGGTCGAGGGAGATCCTCAAACCAAGCAGGTGGTCGTGACGATGCGGGATGGCCAAGGCCAGGTGCGAGCCATTGAAGAAGCCATCACACGCATTGGCCACATCGTAGGGGAGAAGTGAGATGAGGAAGTGGGTCTGGGTTGCCATCATCGTGGCTGCTCTCTTCACAGGCTACGCGGCGGGGTATTTCCTGAACCCGGTCGGGATCCCGCCTGTCAAGGCCTATACGGAGGGCAAACGAATCCAATTCATCCACACCGAGGTGTCGGACCCGAAGGTGGCGGACCTGCTGACGCGCATGATGAAGTCCCCGGTCCTCGTGGTCCCGCCGCTCGCCCAGGCGCCCGACACGATGCTGGCGCCGGTCTATGTCTTCAAGAACGGCGTCAAGGGCGGCGGGCCCTTCGGGTTCCAGCCTGACGTGTTTGAGAAGCCCCCGGGCGTCCAAGGCTATAGCCCGCTGCGCGCGCTGCACCTCGTCACCTGGAAGAACGAGCAGTCGGCGCGCCTGCTGAAATCCGCGGCTGAAGTGAAGGAGGCTGAGGCCAAGGGCGAGGTGACAATCGAGCGACCGGGCGTCGTCGTCAACATGCCGATGCTTACCTGGCCGGGCGGGCGACGGTAGCACGCGGGAATTCCGGACCGGCCTGAACGGTTTACAAAGGGAGAGCGTGTGGTGACCATCGAGATCCTGACCGCGCCGGGGTGAGGCAAATGCCAGGAGGCCAGGGCGCTGGTCTTCCGCGCGGTCGAGAAGGTGAAGTCGCGCTTTCGGGGCCTTGAGGTGCGGGAGTGGAACCTCATCGAGCACCCGGAGCTTGCGCCGCGCTACGGCGTCATGGCCACGCCGGCTATCATCATCAACGGTCGGCTGGAATTCAGCGGCGTCCCCAAAGAGCGGGCCTTCCTCGAGCGGCTAGAAGCCATTCTCGCCCGCGGCGTGGAATGAAGCACTGGGGCTCCGTGAAGCTCCCAGGTCTGCTCCTCCTCAGGCCGGACTCTATGGGGAGCGTTGATGTATCGCCAAGTTAATCCCTCCGCAGGCGTAGGGGAGAAATGATGCGAGCGATCCGGCGCGGCTTGAGAAATCCGTTCAGGAACCCGGTCAGGACGGCCGTCGCTGTACTCCTGCTGGCCCTGGTCTTGGGGCTCCTCGGGCTGATGGTCCAGGCGGCCTTCCTCAGCCGGCAGCAGATCGGGCGGCTGGAGGCGCGGGTCCGGACCCTTATCGAGCTCAGGGAGGCCGGGGCCTTCGGGACCGGTGGCTTCGGCGCCGACAAACCGATCGGCGAGGCGGACTTCTCTCTCGACACCCTCGAGAAGGTCAAGCGCATCCCCCACGCCCGCCACATCACGAGGATCGAGGAGTACATCTACACTCCCCAGATTGACCCGAGTAAAGAGAACGCCTATGCGATGATCATCGGCCTGCGGCCCGGTTCGGCAATGCGTGCCATCGGGGAGATCGACTACGAGAACGCCCGGGTCATCGCCGGGCGCACGCTACAGGAGGACGACGCCGAAAGACCGGTGGCGGTCGTCGGCAAGCTCTACGCGAAGCAGCGGCTGGGCTTGGCGGAGCCGGCCGAAGAAGCGCTGGCAGGCAAACAACTCCTCGTGATCGGCAGGCCATTCCGAGTAGTCGGCATCTACACGACGGAGAACGACTTCGGTGACAACCACGTCTTCATCCCGTTGACCGCGTTCCGGGAGACCTTCCGTCCAGGGAAAAAGCTCGGAAAGATCTTCGTGACGGTGGACTCCGTGGCCAACGTCGAGAAGGTCGTCGAGGAACTGAAGGCCATCCCGGAGGCGGACGTGGTGACGACCCCCGAGGCGGTTTCCACCGCCCGGACGACACTCGGCGGGATCGCGGCGGCCAGCACCTTCGGGTCGGTCATCCTGTTCACGGTCGGCGGTGTTCTGGTCGCCTTCGTCATGGTCCTGATCACGAAGGAGCGGATCCGCGAGATCGGGACTCTCAAGGCCATCGGGGCCTCGAACAGCGAAGTTGTAGGCCAGTTCCTGGCCGAGGTCTTCGCCTTCACGCTCATGGGCGGAGCCGGCGCGCTGCCTCTCGCCTACCTGTCCACGCCGATTCTTCGGCAGGCTCTGGGGCTGGCCCTCGAGGTGGACCGGGGGGTTTTCCTCCTGATCGTGGTGAGCTCGTTCCTCTTCGGGGTCATCGGCAGCTTGTACCCCATTTTGAGGGGACTCCGATTGAGCCCGGTCGAGGCCATGGGGAAGGCCTGAGGACGTCACCATGCGAATGGTCGCTCTCGGAGTTCGAAACCTTCTCCGGAACAAGCTCCGGCTCGTGGTCGTCGCCTTGCTGGTCGGCTTCCCATTCTTCCTTCTCCTCGCCTTCCAGGCCATTGGCGCCTCGGTCCAGCGCTACACGGAGGCCCTCAAGCAGGGCGTAGACACGCACCTCCAGTTCCGCGCCAAGGGATCCATGGGCCATGTCAACATGGTGGGGAGCTATCGCCTGCTCCCCCACGACGCCCTGGAGAAGGTGCGGGCGATCGAGCACGTGCCGAAGGTCGAGCCATACCTCCTGGGCATGAGCCCGACCGAGGGCCACAACTTCGCCATGCACGTGGGCCTGAACGTGGGCGACGCCAAGCGCCTGGAGTCCCATGGGGAGGCCGGGAACCCGAGGATCATCGCCGGCCGCGATTTCACGCCCGAGGATGCGGGAAAGGACGTGGCCATTATCGGCCAGGGCTACGCCCGGTGGGCCGGGGTCACTCCCGAGAACCTCGCGACCGCCACGTTCGTGGTGGATCTGACGCGGACCCACCCCGTGATCTTCGCGCTCAACCGGCCGAAACACGAGCTGAAGATCATCGGGATCTACGCGAGCGGCTACGTCTTCGGCGACATGCAGCTCTTCATGCCTCTGGAGACCTTTCGCCGCATCTACGGCGTCGACAAGGGCTTTTCCTGGCTCTTCGTGACCGTCGATTCGGTGGATAACGTGGCGTTGGTGGAGCGGAAGATCCGAGGAGCCCTGGGCGATGTGGCCGACGTCATTGCCCCCAAGGCCGCTGCCGCGTTCGCGAGCACGACCACGAGAACCGTGGACCGGATCGCGGCCACTGTGAGCCTCTTCGCGGTAGTACTGATGGTGGTCGTGGTCTTCTTCGTCATGCTCGTGACGGTCCGCGAGCGGGCGGGGGAGATCGGGACTCTCAAGGCCATCGGGGCTTCTGATGGAGGCCTAGTGGTCCAGTTCCTGGCGGAGGCCGTAGCCCTGAGCGCCATCGGCGGCCTGTTCGGGATGGCGCTGTTTCGGGCTGTGGGCGGGGCCGTCGTGGGACGCCTGTTTGCCCTGAGCATGGGCCCCTTCTTGCCCGCGCAGTACAAGGACACCTTGTTTGACAGCCTTGGGGGGATCAGCTCCGGCGGCGGCCCTTCAACGGTTGGCCTCGTCCTGTTGATTGCAGCGGTCGTGGCCTCAGTCGGGAGTGCGTACGGGGTCTGGCAAGTCACGCGGCTCTCCCCGGTGGAGGCGATGAGACATGAGTGAGGCGAAGACGGTCGTCCAACTCAAGGACGCGGCCAAGCACTACCGCCGGGGGAGCGAAGTTGTGAAAGCCCTCGACGGCGTTGACCTGCGCATCGACGGGACCGGCATGGTGGCGATCGTCGGGCCCAGCGGGAGCGGGAAGTCCACCCTCCTCCACATCATTGGCGCCATGGACCGCCCGACCCGGGGAGAAGTCATCGTCGCCGGACGGGACCTCAACGGACTACCGCAGAAGGCGCTCACGCGCTTCCGGCGCCAAACCGTCGGCTTCGTCTTTCAGACCTTTAACTTGATCCCCAGCCTGAGCGCACTTGAGAACGTCATACTTCCCATGGAGTTCAACAAGGTGGGAAAGGCCGAACGCGTTGCGCGCGCTCGGCGCCTGCTCGAGCAGGTGGGTCTCGGCCACCGCCTCACCCATCGGCCAGGTGAGCTGTCCGGCGGCGAACAGCAGCGGGTGGCGATCGCCCGGGCCCTGGCCAACGACCCACCGCTCATCCTGGCCGACGAGCCAACGGGGAATTTGGATACCGAGTCAGGTCAGAAGATCTACGAGCTCCTCAAGGAGGTGGCTCGGGAGAGAACGGTACTGGTCGTCACGCACGCCGAACCGCTCGCGCGGATGGCCGACAGGGCCCTTCACATCAAGGATGGCAAGTTGCACGAGAGCGGCTAAGGGATGGGAGACCCCAAGATGTTTACCGGACAGGCGGTCAGACTCGTCCTCGGCTTGGCATTTGCCCTGACGGTTGTCCCCTCGCCGGGCTTCGGCCAGGCCAAGCCCGGTCAGGCGCCTTCGATCGCGGCCACGGGCATCGTTATCCTCCAGGTACGGGCGCGGGGCGGGGGGTTCCTAGCTGAGAGGGTCCGGGAACGGGTCCGGGGCGTGCAGAACGTCCGGCAGGCTGCGAGCTTCCTTGAAGGCAAGACCGCCGACGGGGCACGGGTGATCGGAGTGGAGCCGGCGGCAGTCCTGTACCTCCGGTCGGGCAACGAGGTCCTGGCAGCCGTGAGTGTTCAGGGTCGCGGCTTCGAGCCTGGCGATGCGCCGGAGGCCATGGTTGTCGGCAAGACCTTCGCGCAGAAGAACAAGACTGCCCTGGGCTTGAGCATCCCGGCCATGCTCACCAAGGATCACTTCCCGCCGATCATCGTCGGCGGGCAGGGGTTCGCCATCGTCGGCATCTATGCCACCGGCGATCCCACGACGGACAACCAGGTGCTCGTGCTCTTGCCCGCCGCGCAGAAGCTCCTGAACCAGCCCGGCCGGCTGAGCGGGGTGTACGTGACTTCGGCTTCGCCCGCTACCATGGATCAGGTGGCCAAAGATCTCCGGCGCGCGCTGGGGGAGGCCGTGGAGGTCACACCGCTTACGCGTCGGCAACAATGAAGAGAGTCTGTGGGACCGATTGCGAAGCGCTGGGCGCTGTGGGCTGCTTTCGTTCTGCTTGTCCTGCCAATCGAGGCAGCCGCGGGCAGCTTGCGCGCGGAGATCAAAGGGGTGAAAGTGGAGCTGACGAGCGATCCGGATCGGCCGATGCAAGGGCGGGAGGCCATTTACACGATCTTGTTGCGTGATGCTGCCGACCAGCCAAAGGCCGGGGCTAAGATCACACTCATGGGCAGGATGCCGGATGGCATGACGGTTTTGGTTCCGTTAAGGGAAACCTCCCAGAGGGGCCGTTACTCAGGGCGAGTTTTGTTCACCATGGAGGGAGAATGGCGACTGACGGTCCGGATCATCCAGCCGGGCACACCGCTGGAGCTGTCGTTGACCGAACAAGTCGGCCGCTAGCGCCTGGCCTCGCGGTGGGGGCCGCGCTGGTCGGTCTCCTCCTCCTGGGCCTTGTGGGCTGGCTTGCCTGGAACCAGGGCGCCGTGGTCGGTCTCCGCTGGGTGGAGTTTGACTCGCCGCTCACGCTGGCCGCTTTTGGCTTCGTGACCGGGATCGGAGCCTTCTTCGCGCCGTGTGCCTTCGCCCTCTTCCCGGGCTATATCTCGTATTATCTGGCCTCGTCGGGGACGGGGCGCGAGAGCCCCGGCCGGTCGCTGCTCCTTGGGCTCACTTGCGCCGGCGGAAGCGCGGTGTTCTTCGCGGTCGTCGGGATTGCCATCACGCTCCTCGGCGGCGCTATATCCCCATACCTAATCGCAACGAAGCCCGTCATCGCCCTGGCAGTGGTTCTGCTAGGGTTCGTGCTCCTCGCTGACGTGCGCCTTCCGTCCCTCGCTGTGCCGCTCGGCGTTGTCGGGAGCCGACTCCCCCTGGGCGCAGGCTTGTTCCTCTACGGGTTCGGCTACGCGCTGGCGTCAACGGGCTGCACGCTGCCGATCTACGTCTCTATGATCGTGCTCCCGCTGACCAGCGGGTTCTCGGGAGCAGCGCTCCTGACCTTCATGAGCTTCGCCGCAGCCATGGCCCTCATGATGCTCCTGACAAGTCTTCTGGTTGGGCTGGCCAAGGCGA
>CAYFIG010000110.1:731-6637 GCA_964342905.1 uncultured bacterium | reverse complement strand
CATAGAGCGCGGCCTGGATCTCGGGATCAATCTGGTCGTAGGGCGGGGCCGCGACCGCGGAGAGGTCCTGGACCTTCGCCGGGTTATACCGGTATGCCCGGAACGGATGGACCCTCATGGAAACTCGACCCCCCGCTCGGTGATTCGGTACTCGGCGATCTCGTCCGACATGGCGCTGCCCCGGTGCTTCACCGCACAGAGAAAGCGGCCGACCCGCGTCCCCACACGCTCGCTCCCCATCACGAGAACGGTGTTGGCGACAGCTCCCAAGTCGCCGGCGCCAACTTTCCGGGAGATGAGGTCGTCCAGTCGGGTCTCCTCGGCGGTGACCAGGAGGAGCGTGGTGACGGTGCTCGGGTCGTAGCGATGCGCATCGATGAAGTCACGGTACTTCCAGACCGGGAGGCAAATCTCCATGCCAAGAATCTCTGCATCCCGGTGGATCACGCTGCGGTAGAGCTGATCGAAGAGAAAACACTGGATAGACTCCGATGGGGTGTCCATGGGCTCCACGCCATCCACGACGACGCGCCGAGCTCTCGCGCAGCAGTGGAAGTAGAAGAAGGGACGGACCGTGTAGAGGGTGTGGTTGTACGTGGCCTTCCAGCTCCAGTCGAACTCCAGGCCGTCAGGTGTCAACACCTGGTAGTCGCGGATCTTTCCGACCCAGGGAAAGGCGTCCGAATAGCAATTGCCGAGCGCGCCGTCAGGTGGAAACGGATCGGCCATCGGCGTCACGGTGTGCGTCCATCGCCCGAGCTTCCAGCCGAAGAGCCGCTCCGCATAGGCGTGATGCTGCTGCGGATCCCCGCGGGCATTCATATCGACAATCAAGCCCGGCGCCCCGTCCGCAGCCACGCCGTGGTGGGCGAAGGTGAGACCCAGGAGAGTCTTGCCGATCCCGGTCGCCCCATACACCACGGCGAGGGTTCCCGGAAGCAACCCGCCGCCGAGCATCCCATCGAGGCGAGGAATCCCTGTGGAGACGCGCGAAGTCACGGGCGCGATTGTACGGGAGGGATCAGGAAGGGTCAAGTCAGCTCGCGCAGCTTGAAGCGCTGGATCTTGCCGGTGGAGGTCTTGGGAAGGTCCGGCACAAACTCCACCCAGCGCGGGGCCTTATAGCCGGCCAGCCGCTCACTCACGTGACCGCGAAGATCCTCCTTCAGCGTCTCAGAGGGGACCCGCCTGTTCTTCAGAACCACGAAGGCGCGGGGCTTGACCAGGCCGTCGGCATCCGGATGCCCGATCACCCCGGCCTCCAGGACTGCCGGGTGTTCCATGAGGCACGCTTCCACTTCGCTCGGCGACACCCACATCCCCCCCACCTTCAGCATGTCGTCCGAGCGGCCGCAGAAGTAGAAGTAGCCGTCCGCGTCCTGGTAGAACATGTCCCCTGTGCGAAGCCATTCGCCCAGCATCGTCCGCTGGCTCTCCACGCGGCGGTTCCAGTAATAGGGAGCGGTCGATTCCCCCTTGATCAGCAGATGGCCGACGGCACCCGGCGGGACCGGGTTCCCGCGATCGTCAACCAGCCTGGCCTCGAAGCCCGGAATGACCTTGCCGCTGGAACCTGGGCGAGCCTCGCCGGGCCGGTTGGCGACAAAGTCATGGAGGGCTTCTGTGGAGCCCACCACATCCAACAGCTCGTGGCCGAAGCGCGCCTTCCAGGCGTGGAAGATCGCCGACGGCAGGGCTTCCCCCGAGGACACGCAGAGCCTGAGCGACGAGAGATCGTACCGCCGCTCGGCGTCCTGGACCTCGAGCATCCGGGCATACACGGTCGGGACGATAAAGAAGACGGTGGGCCGCTCTGCGTGAATGATCTCGAAGGCCCGCTCGGGCTCGATCCGTTCGGGAACGAGCACCGAGGCGGCGCCCACGCGCGCGGGGAAGTAGAGGGAGTTGCCGAGGCCAAAGGCAAAGAACATCTTCGAGGCAGAGAAGATGAGATCGTCGGGACCGACGCCGAAGATCTGAATCCCCACGAGGTCAGCGGCATAGACGAGGTCGTGCTGGAGGTGGACCGCGGCCTTGGGCTTGCCGGTGGAACCCGATGTGTACCCCCAGAGCGCGACGTCATCCCGCGTGGTGTCGGCGGGTTCGAGGATCGGAGACGCCCTCGCCAGGAGTCGCTCGTACGCTTTCATCCCGCGCCGGGGCTTGCCTGTCACGACGACGTGGCGGAGAAAGCGGCATTGCTCCCGGACCGCGGCAATCTCCCGCGCCACCTCCGCGTGGACCACCGCGACCTTGGCGCGGCTGTCCTCGAGCAGGAAGGCGTAGTCCGGACCTTTGAGCCAGGGGTTTAGGGGGACGGCGACCGCGCCGATCTTGATGGCGCCCCAGAAGACCTCGGCGAACTCGGGCGAGTCCTGGAGCGCCAGGAGGACCCGGTCCTCCATCTCGACGCCGAGGCTCTGGAGCATATGACCGGCGCGATTGACGCGCACGGCCAGCTCCGCGTAGGTGATGGACCCGCCCCGGTAGCGGAAGACGGTGCGGGCACCACGACCCTCGGTCAGGTGGCGGTCAACGAAGAACGCCGCGGCGTTGAACCGCTCCGGAACCTCGACAACCGGCGGGCTCACGCTAGAGGAAGTGGCGGTCGGCAGTCTCTGAAGAAGAAAGGGATCTCAAATGCGGCTGCCTCACGAGAGTCTGAGCCGTGGACGGCGTTGGCCTCGATGGAGGCCGCAAACTCCTGGCGGATGGTCCCGGGCTCCGCCTTCGCCGGGTCAGTGGCGCCCATCAGCTCCCGCACCCGGCTGACGGCGTTTCCCCCCTCCAGCACCATCGGAAGGCACGGACCCGAAGTCATGAAGGTGCAGAGGCTCGAGTAGAAGGCCCGGTCTTTGTGGATGATGTAGAAGGCCTTCGCCTGTTCTCGGGTCAGGTGGACCATCTTGGCTGCCAGGATTTTCAATCCGGCCTTCTCGAACCTCGAGATGATTTCGCCGGCGACGCTCTTGGCCATGGCGTCGGGCTTGACAATGACGAGCGTACGCTCAATCGGCATCGCTCAGCTGTGTGCGCCCACCTGGTCCCTGAACAGTCGCGCGACGGTGGCGCCGATCTCCGCCGGGCTCCTGACCAGCTTGACCCCCGCGGCCTCGAGCGCTGCCATCTTCTCCGCCGCGGTGCCTCTGCCTCCCGCGATGATGGCGCCGGCGTGGCCCATGCGGCGCCCGGGCGGCGCGGTCTGGCCACAGATGAAGCCCACCACGGGCTTGGTGACGTGCGTTTTGATGTACGCCGCGGCCTCCTCTTCGCCGGTTCCGCCGATCTCGCCGATCAGCACGACCAGGCGGGTGTCCGGATCGGCCTGAAAGAGACGGAGGACATCAACGAAGCTGGTCCCGATCACGGGGTCGCCCCCGATCCCCACGCACGTGGACTGGCCGATCCCCCGCTGCGAGAGCTGGTGGACCACTTCGTACGTGAGGGTACCACTCCGGGACACCAACCCCACGTGGCCTTCCAGATGGATGTGACCCGGCATGATCCCGACCTTGGCCTTGCCCGGCGAGATGAGCCCCGGGCAGTTGGGGCCGATGAGGCGAGCGGAACGCTTGGCAACAAAGGCCTTGGCCCGCACGAGGTCCAGCGCGGGAATCCCCTCGGTAATGCACACGATCAGGGTGATCCCGGAGTCCGCAGCCTCCATAATCGCGTCAGCCGCTGCCAGCGGTGGAACAAAGATGAGAGCGCAGGTGGGCGACTGGGCTCGAACCGCCTCAGCGACCGTGTTCCAGACGGGAAACCCTTCATGCGTGGTGCCGCCTTTTCCAGGGGTGACGCCGCCGACCACCTGGGTGCCATACTCGCGGCAGCGCTGGGCGTGGAAGGATCCCTCTCGCCCGGTGATCCCCTGCACCAGCACCCGAGTGGCTTTGTCGACGAGAATGCTCATACCGCTGCCCGCGCGAGAGCGACGACCTTCTCGGCGGCGTCGCCCATGCTCTCGGCGCTCGTGAAGTTCAGACCCGACTCAGCCAGCATCCGACGGCCTTCCTCCACGTTGGTCCCCTCCATCCGGATTACCACCGGGAGGCTGAGGCCGAGCTTCTTGACCGCCGCGATGACGCCCTCGGCAAGCCGATCGCAGCGGAGGATCCCGCCGAAGACATTGATCAGCACGGCTTTCACCTTTGGGTCCGAGGAGAGGATCCTGAAGGCGTTCTCGATCTGCTCCGCCGACGCGCCGCCTCCGACGTCCAGGAAGTTGGCTGGCTCGCCGCCCGCAAGCTTGATGATGTCCATGGTGGCCATAGCCAGGCCCGCGCCGTTCACCATGCAGCCCACGCTGCCGTCCAGCTTGACGTAGTTGAGGCTGTACTTGGAGGCTTCCACTTCGAGTGGGGTCTCCTCGTTGAGGTCCCGGAGCGCCACGACCGCCTTCTGGCGGAAGAGGGCGCTGTCGTCAAAGTTAAGCTTGGCGTCCAGAGCCAGAAGCCGGCCGTCCTGAGTGACCACCAGGGGGTTGATCTCGGCCAGCGAGCAGTCCTTGGCGAGGAAGCAGCGGAAGAGGTTCAGGATCAAACCGACGGCGGCTTTGTGAAGGTCCCCGGTGAGGCCGAGGCCAAAGGCCAGGTTCCGAGCCTGGAAGGGTTGGAGCCCTAACGCGGGGTCAGCCCACTCGCGGAGGATCTTCTGGGGAGAAACGGCAGCGACCTCCTCGATCTCCATGCCGCCTGCCTCCGAGGCCATCACCACCGGGGCGCTCCGGGCCCGATCCAGGGTGACAGAAAGGTAAAGCTCCTGGCTGATCGGAGAGGCCTCCTCCACGAGCGCTTTCCTCACCTCGATCCCTTCGGGCGGAGTCTGCGGACTCCTGAGCCTCATCCCGAGAATTACCCGGGCCGCCGCCTCGGCGCTGGCAGGATCGTCGGCGAGCTTGATCCCTCCAGCCTTGCCGCGGCCGCCCGCGTGGACCTGAGCCTTCACCACGACCCGGCCGCGGAGCTTTTCGGCAACGGCTCGCGCGGCGGCCGGCGTGTCAGCCACCTCGCCAGCCGGGACCGGCACGCCGAACTCCCTGAGGATCGCCTTGGCTTGGTACTCGTGGATCTTCATCGGGGCATTAAAGCTGGAGCAGGACCCATAGCGTGAGAACAGTGCCCACCACGGCAGCCCCGTAGCACAGCACGGCGATCGGCGTCCTCAGGCCGTGCAAGCCGACGTCTTCCAGGATGAAGCGGAAGCGTTGTGCCCAGTGGTAGAGGGGGAGGGTGATGAGGACGAAGAGATAGACTTTGATCAAGGGGTGCGCAACGAGCGCCCGCATCCGCTCATGGCTGATAGAGATCCACCCGAGCGGAACCGCCAGGCCGTGGAGAAAGAGATGGAGCGGCACCAGGAAGGCGGCGACCACCCCTCCCGCAGCGAAGAGCGTCCACCAGAATGGCTCGCTCGTCTTTCGCGGGGCCATGGCTCACCCCTTGAGAAGAAACCAGGCCAGAATGACCGTGATGACCGCCCAGGCAGCATAGTTCGCGGCGACGACCAGCTTGGGCGGCAGTTGCCGCTCACCCAGGCGAACAACCTGGACGACACCCGCCACGTTGAACCAGGTCACGGTGTGATAGAGCGCGAAGGCGAGGGCGACGACGTGGAAGATGATCCAGCCCGGTGATCGGAGCGTCTCCAGGAACGCCGCGTACGCCTCAGGCCCCCGGGAGAGCTGATAGATCTGGACGAGAAAGACGACCAGAAAGATGACAACGAACACGCTGGAGAGTTCGCGCAGCATGAAGCGGAAGTACGTGGCGCGACGGAGCCACCAGGTGACGGGCAGCTTCGGGTAGTAAAGCCCGGGGCGGTCGGAGCGCGGGGCGGTCGTCATCGTCCACCCCACGGCATGAGCACGGACAGGAACCAGTCCTTGGCCCCCGCCAGCTTCGAGA
>CAYFIG010000110.1:0-721 GCA_964342905.1 uncultured bacterium | reverse complement strand
AGCGCTGGATCGCCGCGGCGGGATCAACGCCCGTGGGACAGACCACCGAGCACTCTCCCACGAAGGTGCACTCCCACACCCCGACCGCCTCCGTGATGATCGGCTGGCGCAGGCGATACCCCTCGTCCCGGGAGTCGAGGTTGTAGCGATATGCCAGCGCGATGGCCGCGGGGCCGATGAACGCCGGCTGGAGGCCGTACACGGGGCACGCCGCGTAACAGAGCATGCAGTTGATGCACATGCTGAACTGCTTGTACGCCTCGAGTTGGGCCGGGGTCTGCAGATATTCGCCCTCTGCGACCGATTTCTCCTTCTCGCGGATGATCCAGGGCTTGACGCGGCGAAGCTTCTCCATAAAGTCGCCGAGCTCGATCACCAGATCCCGGACCACGGGGAAGTTAGCCAGCGGCTCCACGCGAATCGGCCCCGGGTGGTAATCCCGGAGGAAGGCCGCACACGTCAGCTTGGGCGTGCCGTTTACCATCATCCCGCAGCTCCCGCACACCCCCATGCGGCACGACCACCGGTACGCGAGCGTCCCGTCGATCCGGTCCTTGATATAGTTGAGCGCATCAAGGACTACCCAGTCCTTCCGGTAAGGAACCGTGAAGGCTTGGGCATGGGGCTCCCGGTCATGGCCCGGCCGGTAGCGGGTCACCTCCAGCGTGATCGTCTCCTCGCCCATTCTGTCCTCTCTATTCCCCTTCGAGCGCGGGCTTCG
>CAYFIG010000109.1:2645-6763 GCA_964342905.1 uncultured bacterium | reverse complement strand
AACCAGCTCGCTGGCGAAAGAGGAGCAAGAGAGGTAACATGCTTTGCAACCTCGCATGAATACAGTAAGGCTCTACTACCGGCCCGGCTGAAGCTCCTGCGCCAAGACGAAAGAGTTGCTTTCGTCATGGGAGGTGGAGTTCGAGGCGATCAACGTGGAGGGGAACCCGAACGCCACCGAAGAGCTTCGGCGAGCCGGCGTGACCACGGTGCCCGCGGTGGTCCGAGGCGAGCGGAGAGTGGAGGGGTGGAACCCGCGCGCTGTGGCTCTGCTGCTGGGCGTTCCGTACCTCGAAGCGGGGCGGCTCTCTCCCGTGGAGCTTTTCGCGCGATTAGACCGGATCCTCGCGGCGGCTCAGCGCGCGATACGCCAGGTGCCGGACGACAAGCTTGAGATGAAATCTCCCGATCGGGACCGACCGGTGCGACAGCTTGGCTACCACATCTTCAGGCTCAGCGCGGCGTTCCCCGACGGGGTGGAGCAGGACCAGTTCCCCTACGAGTGGCTGGTAGAGCCCGTCCCGCGTGAGCTTCGCGACGGGGAGGCCATCGCGCGTTACGGCGAGGCTGTCCGCGCCCGCCTTTCGGACTGGTCCTCCCGAGCTGACGCCGGCGTCTACACCCGATCCGTCACCACCTACTACGGCCCGCAGAGCGCTCACGAGCTTCTCGACCGAACGGTGTGGCACGCGGCCCAGCACCTCCGCCAGCTGTACGCCTTCCTCGAGATGATGGGGATCAAGCCCGATCAGCCCCTCGGGGACGAGGACTTCAAAGGTCTCCCCCTCCCCGAGGCGCTCTGGTAAGATCACGCCGATGGCCGACCCGCTCGATAGCCGCTACATCGGACGCTCCCTGAAGCGGAGAGAGGACCGACGGCTCCTCCTCGGCGCGGGCCGCTACGTCGACGACTTCAGGCTCCCGGGGATTCTTCACGTGGCGCTCCTCCGTTGCCCCTACGCCCACGCCCGGATCCAACGGCTCGATGTGGAGGCGGCCCGGAAGGCTCCCGGGGTGGTCGCCGCGGTCACCGGCGCCGAGGTCCGCCACCTGGGCCCCATGCCGGTGATGCGTCTCTTCCCCGACATGAAGGTGCCTCCCCATCCGATCCTCGCCGATGGTGTTGCGCGTGCCTTAGGGACCCCTGTGGCTGCGGTTGCCGCGGAGACTCCGTATCAGGCACGGGATGCGGCAGAGCTGATTCAGGTGGACTACGAGCCCCTTCCGCCTGTGGTGGACCCGGAGGCGGCCCTGGCCCACGACGCGCCGGTGCTCTTTTCTGAACTCGGGACCAACCGGTCATTCACCAACATCTGGCGCCACGGCGATCCCGACGCCGCGTTCGCTTCGGCGTACCGCGTCGTGAAACTCCGGGTGGTGCAGCAGCGACTGGCCAGCGTGGCCCTGGAGCCTCGGGGGATCCTCGCGTCATTCGATCCAATCATGGAGGAGCTGACGATCTGGACCTCGACCCAGGCGCCGTTTCGGATGCGCGCCGACATCGCGAGCGCCCTGGGTCTCTCCGAGTCGAAGGTGCGTGCCATTGCTCCCGAGGTCGGGGGCGGCTTCGGCGTAAAAACCGCCCCCTATCGGGAGGATGTCCTGGTGGCGTACCTGGCCGTGCGGCTCGGTCGGCCGATCAAGTGGATCTCCACCCGGAGCGAGGATCTTTTAGTCACCCAGCATGGCCGCGGAGGTGTGGGCGAGGGCGAGCTGGCCGTGACCAGAGACGGAAAGATCGCGGGGCTCAGGGGACGGGTCGTCTATCCCCTCGGCACCTCGCTCGTCAATAGCGCCGCAGTCTCCGCCTCCAACCACGCGCGCCTCCTTCCCGGCGCCTACGTGATCCCGGCCTGCCAGATCGAGGCCTCCGGCGCCTTGACCACGACGGCGCCCATCGGCGCGTACCGAGGAGCTGGGCGACCCGAGGGGATCTTTTTGATCGAGCGACTCATGGACGAAGCCGCGCGCGCGCTCGGGATCGATCCGGCAGAGCTTCGCCGGAAGAACTACATCCCGCCGGACCGCTTCCCCTTTAAGACCGCGACGGGCCAGGTGTACGACTCGGGAAACTACGAGCGCGCCATGGATCGGGCCCTGGAGCTTGCGGGCTACCGCCAGCTCAGGCAGGCGCAGTCAGAGGCTCGCGCTCGAGGCGGGATTGCCGGGATCGGGCTCTCCACCTACGTGGAGCCGTGCGCCCTCGGCTGGGAGAGCGGGAGCGTCCGGGTGGAGCGCACCGGAAGCGTCACCGCCGTTACCGGCTCGAGCCCCCACGGCCAGGGGCACGAGACCACCTTCGCCCAGGTGGTGGCCGACTTTCTTGGCGTGACACCCGACGAGGTGGTGGTCCTCCACGGCGACACGCGGTCAGTCCCTCAAGGCTTTGGGACCTTCGGGAGCCGCAGTACCTCTCTCGGCGGCGGTGCGCTGGCGAAAGCTGCCCTGGAGGTGAGGGAGAAGGGGAAGCGGATCGCCGCCAACATTCTCGAGGCCGCCCTTGAGGACGTGGTTCCTGTGCCTGGAGGGTTTCAAGTCGTGGGGGTGCCCGCCCGCCAGGTGAGCTGGAAGCGGGTGGCGGATGCCGCGTATAAGGGCCAGGCCCTGGCCCCAGGGGATAGTCCCGGTCTCGACGCCACGGTCTTCTTTCAGATTCAGGGAGAGGTGTGGAGCTTCGGCACGGTCGTCGCGGTGGTGAGGGTGGACCGGGAGACAGGGACGATCGCCCTGGAGAAGATCGTCTGGGTTGACGACGCAGGTACCATCGTCAACCCCCTTCTGGCGGAGGGGCAGCTCCACGGCGGGTTTGCCCAGGGGTTTGGCCAGGCGCTCCTGGAGCAGCTCGTCTACGACGCCGACGGGCAGCTCCTCACCGGAACCTTGATGGAATACGCGGTCCCGCGTGCTGACGACGTGCCGGAGCCGGTGATCGAAAAGACTGTGACCCAGTCTCCCCGGAACCCGTTAGGGGCCAAGGGCCTGGGAGAGGCGGGGTGCATCGCGGTGCCCCCGGCCATCGTCAACGCGGTGGTGGACGCGCTCGCCCCATTCGGGATCAGACACCTCGACATGCCGCTGACTCCCGAGAAAGTCTGGCGCGCTATCCGGACGCGCTGACGCCGAGGAACTGCCGCGCGTTCGCCTCTACGATTTGCGCCTGCACCGATTCCGGAAGGTTACGCGGCCTCGGCGTCCGCCACCGGTCTTTCCTTGACAGGCCAACGGGTCGAGGGTAGTGATACGGAGACACCCGATGGGAACCGTTGACCGCGTGAGCGGGAGCGCCCTGATCCTCCTGGCCCTCGGCGTGACCTGGGAAGCGCACAAGCTCCCCCTGGGAACGCTCCACAACCCCGGGCCGGGCTACATGCCGACGCTCCTCGCCCTCGTTCTCGGCGGCTTAGGGATCGTCATCGTGGTCTCGGGGGGCAACTCACCGGCGTTCCGGTCTCTGGGATGGGGCGAGGCGAAGCACGCCCTCGCGATCCTCGGGGCCTGTGCCTTCGCGGCCCTGGCCCTGGAGCGGATCGGCTACCGGCTCACCACGCTGCTCATCCTCCTGTTCGTCCTGGGAGTGGTGGAACGGAAGCGCCCGCTTGCCGTGACGGCCCTTTCCCTGGGCCTCTCCCTTGGATCGTTCTACGTCTTCTACAACCTGCTCAGGGTCCAGCTCCCCCGCAGCCCCTGGGGTTTCTAAGCATGGTCGAGACCCTCCAGAATCTTTCGCTGGGTTTTTCCGTTGCGCTCAGCCCCTCGGTCCTCCTCTACGCCTTCGTCGGTTGCGTGATCGGGACACTGGTCGGGATGCTCCCCGGGGTCGGGCCACTGGCGGGGATCAGCCTTCTCCTCCCGGCGACCTTTGGCCTCAACGCCACCACAGCCATCGTGCTCCTGGCCGGGATCTACTACGGGGCCATGTACGGCGGGTCCACCACCTCGATCCTGATGCGGATTCCGGGTGAGGCCGCCTCGGTCATGACCTGCATCGACGGCTACGCCATGACCCGGAAAGGGCGGGCCGGGCCCGCGCTGGCCATCGCGGCCATCGGCTCCTACATCGCGGGGACGGTGAGCGTTGTGGGGCTCATGTTGCTGGCCCCGCCGCTGGCCCACTTCGCC
>CAYFIG010000109.1:0-2635 GCA_964342905.1 uncultured bacterium | reverse complement strand
CACATCGAAGGCAGCCGCCAGGCCACCCACTTCGCCCTCCGCTTCGGTCCCCCCGAGTTCTTCGCCCTCATGCTCCTCGGCCTCCTGGTCCTGGCGTTCATGAGCGGGGGCTCCATGTCTAGGTCGCTGGCCATGGCCGCCCTCGGCCTTCTCTTCGGGATGATCGGGATTGATCCGATGACGGGCTTCTTCCGCTTCCACTACGGCTTGGTGGAGCTGGGAGACGGCATCGGGGTGGTGCCGGTGGCTGTGGGGCTTTTCGGGCTCTCAGAGATCCTGCTAACCGCAGGGCAGCCGACGCCTCCTGCGGTACTCAAACCTAAGCTCCGAGAACTCCTGCCGTCGCGCCAGGAGTGGCGGGACTCCGCGGCCCCCATCGGGCGGGGGACCGTTCTCGGATTTCTGATCGGGATCATCCCGGGCTCGGCTCACATCATCTCCTCGTTCGTCTCCTACGCGGTTGAGCGACGCCTCTCCAAGCACCCGGAGCGCTTCGGCCATGGGGCGGTGGAGGGCGTGGCCGGCCCCGAGTCGGCGAACAACTCCGCCACCTCCGGAGCCTTCGTTCCAATGCTGGCCCTGGGCGTGCCCTCGGGGCCGATCCCCGCCGTGATGATGGCGGCCATGATGATCCACGGCATTTCTCCCGGGCCGCTCCTCATCAGAGAGCAGCCGGAGCTGTTCTGGGGATTCATCGCGAGCATGTACGTGGGGAACGTGGTGCTCCTGATCCTGAACCTCCCCATGGTCGGGCTCTTCGTGAACCTGCTGAGGATCCCATACCCGTACCTCTACCCGGCGATCCTTGTCTTCTCTGTTGTCGGAGTCTACGCGGTCAACGGGAGCGTTGTGGATGTCTGGATCATGGCGGCCATGGGGGCGCTCGGCTATCTGCTCCGCAAAATCGATTTTGAGACCGCCCCGATCGTGTTAGGTCTTGTCCTCGCCCCGATGCTGGAGATGAGCTTCCGGCAGTCGCTGGCCATGTCGTCCGGGGACTATACCATCTTCTTCAACCGGCCCATCGCGGCCGCCATGCTCCTCGTGGGCCTGGGACTTTTGCTGTTGGGCCTCAGGCCGGTACTCACCCGAGGGATAGACTGGCGGCGGCGCCTCGGCCAGGAAGTGAATCCTCGCCTGGAGGAGGAGAACCCATGATGACCCGTTTGCTCGCGGCCCTTCTGACGCTGACCCTCGCCCTGCCGCTTGGGGCCTCGGCCCAGGAGCGGTTTCCGAACCGCCCGATCAGTCTTGTCGCCCCGTTCCCGCCCGGAGGCGTTGCCGACCTCACGGCTCGGCCTGTCGCGGCTGCCATGGAGAAGGTTCTCAAGAATCCAGTGGTGGTGGTGAACAAGACCGGCGCGGGCGGTGCCGTGGGGATGTCGTTCGTGGCCAACAGTAAGCCCGACGGCTATACGCTCCTCCTCGCGCTCTCGAGCATCTCCATCATTCCCGAGGCCGACAAGCTCTTTGATCGCAAGCCGGCCTATACCATGGACCAGCTGACCCCGATTGCGCTCATCTCAGCCGACCCCACCATCCTTGTCGTGCACGCCGATCGCCCCTGGAAGAGCGTGAAGGAGCTGGTCGAGGACGCCAAGAAGCGCCCGGGGGAGATCTCCTTCTCTTCCTCGGGTGTCTACGGCACTCTTCATATGGCCATGGAGATGTTCCAGCACGCCGCGGGGATCAAGCTCAAGCACGTCCCCTATGCCGGAGGCGGCCCCGCCCTGACCGCTATTCTCGGGGGCCATGTAGATGCGCTCGCTTCTGGCCCGGCGGTCGCCCTTCCCCAGATCAAGGCCGGAAAGCTCCGGCCGCTGGCAGGGTGGGGGGCCAAGCGGGTGGCCGCGCTCCCTGACCTCCCGACGTTCAAGGAGCTCGGGTACGAGATCGAGTTCTATATCTGGGCCGGGGTCTTCGCCCCGACCGGCACGCCGGCTCCTGTGCTCAAGGTGGCGCGCGACGCCGTCAGGCAAGCGGTGAAGGACCCGGACTTCAAGGCCGCCATGGCCAAGATCGAGACGCCGGTCGCCTACCTGGACGCCCCCGAATTCCAGAAGTTCTGGGACAAGGACGCCAAGATGCTCGCCGACGCGATCAAGCAGGCGGGGAAGATCGAAGAGAAGAAGTAGACGACAGAAGAGGAGGCCCGGGGTCAGGCGCGGAGGGCCTTGAGGATCTCCTCGTTCGAGAGCACCCAGCCTAGCGCAGCGGACATGAGGCGGAGGGCAAAGCGGTGCATCTCCTCCCCGTCCATGGAATCCACGGCCTCCGCCGCGATCACCACCCTGAAGTCCCGATTGGTCGCCTCGAACGCGGTGTTGAGGACGCAGGTGGTGGTGTTGATCCCGGCCAGGATCACGGTATCCACGCCGAGCCGACGCAGGAGGAACTCGAGGTCGGTGGCGTAGAAACAGTTGTAGCGCTTCTTGTCGCCGACCCTCAGGTCACCCTCCGCCCAGAGAGCCGGGATGATCTGGGTGCCAGGGCTTCCTGCCAGATTGTGTTTCAGAATTCCCTTCCGCGCCTTGGCCGGGTCGTCGTGGATCGCCTTCCAGAATGGGTTGGCCTCAATCTCCCCGGCCTCCCGATACTCGGTGACGACGTGGACGATCGGCACGCCGAGCACGCG
>CAYFIG010000108.1:0-6773 GCA_964342905.1 uncultured bacterium | reverse complement strand
TGGCGAAGATTCGCTCGTCAATCCCGCCAGCTCTCACCCGGAGCTCCTCGCGGAAGATGCCGGAGCGAAGCGGGTTCTGGGCGTGGAAGGAGTCGAGCACTGGAAGAATCCGGCCGCGAAGTTCCTCCTGAGCCTTGGCGTGGACGAACCACTCCCGATCCACCGCCACGATCCTGCCGCTCCCCCGGAGGCCCTCGAGCAGGAGTTTGAGCCGATCAGGGCTAAAGGGCGTGCGCGCCACCAGATCCCCGGCGCGAAGCCCCGAGGGGCCGGCCTGCTTGAGATGCTCCTCCACCACCTCGTCAGGAGACCCCCGCTCCAAGAGCTGGAGGTGGGCCAGGAGCTGGGGGGCTTTCCGCTTGAAGCGCGGCGGCGCCACATCCAGCAGGGTTCCCCCGCCGATGGTGACGATGGGAGAGTAGCTCCGGATCACGTAGCGGTCGCCGGGGAGCGCAACGAGTGGCGCCTCCATCCGCAAGCGAGCAGAGGCGGTTCTCCCAGGCTCAAGCTCGGAGCGATCGACCAGCAGAACCCGCGCCATGATCTCGCTGGTCCCGACGTGCACGCGCACCCGATCTCGAGTTTTGAGCGGGCGCGGCGCATCAGGAAGCAGCTCCAAGGTCGCATCCGCGAGGAGCGTCGGCACCAGGGCTCCGGGGAGCCCGACCACGTCGCCCCGCTCGATGGCGGCTCGCTCCACACCTTGGAGGTTGATGGCTGTCCGCTGGCCAGCCCGCGCTGACTCCACGGGCCGGCCATGGCCCTGGAGCCCACGCACCTTGGCCTGGAGCCCTTTGGGGTAGATCTCGACGCGGTCGTCCAGGGTGAGGCGCCCTGCGGTGAGGGTGCCGGTCACGACCGTGCCGAACCCCTTCACGGTGAAGACCCGATCAACGGGGAGCCGCGCGGACTCGTCTGTCGCCTTGGGCGGAACCTCGCGGGCCAGGGCCGAGAGAGCGCCCCGAAGCTCGGCGAGGGCCTCGCCGGTCTTCGATGACACGGGGAGGATCGGGCAGTCTTCCAGGAAGCTGCTGCGGAGGAGCTGACGTACATCGTCCCGCACAAGTTCCAACCACTCGGTTTCAACGAGGTCGGCCTTGGTGAGGGCGACCAGGCCCGCCTTGATCCTGAGGAGCTGGCAGATGGCCAGGTGTTCTCGAGTCTGGGGCATGACTCCCTCGTCTGCGGCGATGACGAGGAGCGCCAAGTCGATGCCGCCGACCCCCGCCAGCATGTTCTTGACGAACCGCTCGTGGCCGGGAACGTCCACGATCTCGATGGTGAGGCCGTCGGGCTCCTCCAGGTAGGCAAAGCCCAGGTCGATGGTGATCCCGCGCGCCTTTTCCTCGGGGAGACGGTCGGTGTCGATGCCGGTCAGGGCCTTGACCAGAGCGGTCTTGCCATGGTCAATATGCCCCGCCGTCCCGATGACCACGTGCTTCATGAGACCGCGAGCATTACGATCCGAAACGTTCGGCGAGGCGGGAGAGGGCGCGGGCAAGGAGCGGGACCTCAGCATTCTGTACAGTCCGGCAGTCGAGGAGGAGCCGGTCCTCGAGGATGCGCGCGATCACCGGTGGCGCCTGAGCCCGGAGCGCCCGGTCCAGCTCCTGGGCCGAGCGGCCAGCCAGCGCCACGGCCACCGTTGGCAGCTCCACCAGCGGGAGCGCGCCGCCCCCAACCTGGGCCCGATCCTCCACGAGGGTCGCCCCTAGCACCAACCGATCCCGCTGGGAGAGCTGCCGGAAGAGCCGCCGCGCTCGCCGTCTGACCGCGGACAAGGGCTCCGTTAACATGCGTAGCGCGGGGAGGGTTTCTCGCGCTGTGCCGGCTTCGTATGCGTAGAGCGTGGCCTCCAGCGCCGCCAGGGTGAGCTTGTCGATCCGGAGCGCCCGGTTGAGCGGGTTCCGCTTGAGGCGCTCCACGAGGTCGGCCCGCCCGACGATAATCCCCGCCTGGGGGCCGCCAAGAAGCTTGTCACCGGAGAAGGTCACCAGGTCAAGGCCGGCGGCCACCGCGTCAGGCACCGTGGGCTCGTAGGGAAACCCGTAGGGACGAAGGTCCACGAGGCAACCGGAGCCCAGATCCTCCATCACCGGGATCCCGCGCTGCCTGCCGAGCTGCGCAAGCTCCTTTGCCGGAACCTCGGAGGTAAATCCGAGGACCCGGTAGTTGGAGGTGTGAACCTTCAGGAGGAGGGCGGTCTCGGGGCCGATGGCCTCGGCGTAGTCTCTCGGGTGGGTCCGATTGGTGGTCCCGACCTCGCGCAGGATCGCGCCCGAGCGGCGCATGATGTCGGGGATCCTAAATTCCCCGCCGATCTCGATCAGCTCACCCCGGGAGACAACCACCTCCTTCCCCCGGGCGAGGCTCTCCAGGGCCAGGAGCACCGCGGCAGCGTTGTTGTTCACCACGAGCGCGGCCTCGGCGCCCGTGAGACGACGCAGCAGCCCGTCCACATGGGCGTAGCGGGAGCCACGTTCTTTCTCGGCCACGTCCAGCTCCAGGTTGGAGTACTGAGTGGCCACGCACGCGAGCCGCTCGAGGGCCAGCGGGGAGAGGATGGCCCGTCCAAGGTTGGTGTGCAGGACCACGCCGGTGGCGTTGATGACCGGGATCAGGGAAAAGACTCCGGCTCTCGAGAGCTTCACCACGATCTGCTCAACGAACCCGTCGAGTGCCGGGGGTGACGGGCGGCGACCCGCACGCAACCCCTCCAGGATCTGTCGGCGCTCGGTGGCCAGGCACTCCCGCACCGCTGCCACGAGCCGAACCCGAGGGAGCTCCGCCAGAGCCTTGTGCCCTTCGAGGCGCTTCAAGACCTGGTCCACCGCCGGCAGTGCCCGGAGGGCTGTCTTCTCGTCCTCACGCGCCGTGGACCGACCCATCGCCTGCCTCCCTCAGAGTCCGCTCCACCCGCACTCGCACCTGGGCAATCACCTCCGCCGCCTCCAGTCGGGAAGCCTCTGGAGCCCATCGCCCTCGCCCGTTCTTGAGAATTTCCCGCACGACGTTCTCGGTGAGGCCTGCCCAGAGCTGCTCCAGATCCTGTGCCGACACGGGCTGACCGTTGAGCGCGGCGGCCCACCGGTCGGCCACCGCCTCCACCAGCCGGTCGCGCTCGGCGGAGAGGGCGCGCGCCCGGCCGATGAGCTCGGGCAGCCTGGAAGCCATCTCACTCCCTCACCAGCGAGCGCACGGCATCGACCAGATTGGATTCCCAGCGCCCCGTGGAGGCGCACTGGAAGACCGGCTCGGGCTTGAGCTTGCCCGAGTCGCCCTTGCGGTGCCCCTGGGTGCGCATCTTGGCGTTGACCTGAAGCTCGGTCTCCTTAGAGTCCACGGGCTGGATAAACACGGTGAAGGCGACCATTGCCAGGCCCTCCACGCTGACATCACCGAACCGGCCGCAGTCGGCGTACACCCCGACCGGGGTCACGAAATCATCCGAGGCAACCACCCCCGAGTCCTTGGCCACGGCCCTGAGTGGCACGTTCTCTTTGGCGAGAGCCCTGATCAAGGCGCGCCAGGTGACCTCGTACGGGGCGGCCACCCGTTCCCTGTACGGCGGGGGCGCGAGGGGCAAGACATAGGGGCGTCCACATCCAGCCAGAATAGCCAGCCCGAGAACGCCAAGCACGATCCTGCCCTGACAGCTCACTGCCCGGCCTCACCGCGCATGGTGGTCGATGCCCCTGTAGGTGGCGATGAAACGGACGATTCGCTTCTCGTCGAACTCGTCGAACTTGTCAATGCGCCCCCATGCGGTCAGCGCAATCCGCTTGTCCATCCCCGGGTAGGGGGCCAGAATCACGCGCCTGTCGTAGCGGCTCACGATGCCCTTGAGCTTTTCCACCAGCTCGGCACAGCCCTGGGGACAGTTGTACTGGACCAGCACGCCGCCATCCTCAAGGTTGTGGACCTGAAGCTCCTTGGGGATTGGGCTGGTGTGGATTCCCCACGGGGCGATGTACGGGAGATGCGGCCCCGAGGTGGGCGGATCGGAGTTGTATGGCAGATGGGGCTCACTGAGGGTCTGGATGTGGGCGTTGCCCAGATCCGGCACCGGTGTGCCTGGCAGGTTGGCGGCAGACTGGTAGGCGAACCACCCGATAGTAGCCACGGCCACGATCGCCGTGATCCCTCCGAGCAGCCACCCGTAGCGGCGGCGGAAACGCGTGACCGCCTGCTTGGGCGTCTTCGTTCCCTTCCCCATCTCGTCGTTCCCAGTGAGCTGGCGGAAGCGCGTGGGAGTCGAACCCACCTCCAGCTTGTCTAGAGCCGGACGCCGGATTTGAAGTCCGGGAGGCCCACCAGGATCCTATGCGCTTCCGAGTGTGTAAGTAGGCCTCAATGAAGCGCTTTCAGTCTAACACCCACCTTGGGTGGAGACAACCTTTGGCCGCCTGATTCCGTGAGAGAGAAGGCGTGACCGTGTTCGGTTAGTGGCCGCCTGCGAGGGGCGGAAACATCGCGAGCACGTCGCCATCTACCAGGACCTGCTCAAGAGTGACGTCGAGCCCGTTGACCAGGGTAATCGCGGGCATCTCCTCGGGGATTCCCAGGGAGCTGACGAGCTGCCTGACCGTGCTCCCGTCGGGAACGTCCAGAATCGCGCTCCCGCTCTCCGAGGCCTCACGGAGGTAGCCGGCGAAGGTCGCGAAGAGCTTCACCTCGATCTTCACCGCGCCTCTCCCACCCGGAGCCAATCCCCAGGGAAGATACGCGAAGCGTTCGGGAGCGCGTTCCAGCGGACCAGCTCGGCGACCGAGACGCCGTAGCGTTGGGCGATCCAACCCAGGGTCTCACCGGGTTTCACGACATAAAGCGTCCCGTTCACGAGGGCGGTCCGGGTCTCCGCCAGCACCATCTCGGCCACCCCTCCGCTCCCAGCGGGCACTTTGAGGGCGTAAGGCTCGCCGGGCGGGGTCACACCCCGGCGCAGCTCGAGGTTCAGATTCTGGAGATCCGCCAACGAAAATCCGCCACGGGCCGCCAGGTACTTGAGCGTTAGCAAGGGAGGCGCCGTCACCACGTCGTACGCCAGGACAGGCTCCGGAGTGACCTGGAAGCCAAAGCGCTCGGGATCCTGTCCGATCAGCATCGCGGCCAAGATCGCCGGGACGAAGCGCTTGGTCTCCTCCGGAAGGATCCGGCCCCGGATGAGGGTCCAAAAGTCGTCGGTCCGGCTTCGCTGGCCGGCCAGGCTCACCTTCATCTCCCCCGCATTGTAGGCCGCGGTGGCGAGGAACCAAGAGCCGAAGCGGTCAAAAAGGTCCCGGAGGTATAGCGCCGCGGCGACCGTGGACTTCTCTGGATCCAGCCGCTCGTCCACCCAGCGGTCGATCCGGAGACCGTAGCGGCGCGCCGTCTGATCCATGAACTGCCAGAGCCCCTTGGCTCCAGCCCGGGAGACTGCCGCCGGGTTGAACCCGCTCTCGACCATCGCCACATAGGCGAGCTCCTCGGGGAGCCCGTGCTTCTTGAACACCTCCCGGATCATATCCAGGTAGCGTCCAGACCGGTTGAGCCAGAGACCGATGATCTCCCGACGACTGGGAGCCTGGAACAGCTGCAGGAAATGCTCGACTCGCTCATTGGCAATGACCGGCCATGGAGCCGAGAACCGGGGGAACGCGCTCGCCAGGCGAGCCTGGTCCTCTGAAGGCTCAGGAGAGTCCAGCTCATCCGGTAGTGGGAACGCGGGGGCTCCGGGGAGCTCAGGCTGAGCAAACTGCTCTACAGCATCGACGCGGGGGGATGCCAGGAGACAGACGAAGAGAAGCGAACCGATGAAGAACAGCCTCAAAAGAATCCTCCTACCGGAGAAGGAACAACCCCTTGGCCACGCCCCAGGCGACCAGCCCGCAAACCGGGAAGGTGAGAATCCACGCAGTCACGATCTCCCTTCCGACGCCCCAGCGGACCGCCGAGAGCCTGCGGGTAGAGCCGACGCCCATGATGGAGGTGTTGATGGTGTGGGTCGTACTCAGCGGGATGCCCAGGCGCGAGGCCACCTCGATGGCGCTGGCAGCGGCGGTCTCGGCGGCGAAGCCATGAACCGGCTCAAGCTTGGTGAGCCGGAGCCCCATGGTCTTCACGATCCGCCAGCCGCCCACCGCGGTGCCAACTCCCATCGTGAGGGCACAGAGCAGGATCACCCATATCGGGACGCTAAACTCGGGGAGGACCCCTCCAAGAACCAACGCCAGCGTGAAGGCCCCAATAAACTTCTGGCCGTCGTTGGAGCCGTGGCTGAAGGCCATGAAGGCCGCCGAGAGCAGTTGGAGGCGCCCGAACACGCGGCGGACCGTCCCCGGTCGGGCCCGCGCAAAGATCCAATAGACGCCCAGCGTGATGAACAACCCCCCAAAGAATCCGAGGAACGTGGAAAAGAGCAGGCCGATCAGGACCTTCCGCCAGCCATCCCAAAGGAGCACTCCCGTACCCGCCGTGGCAAGCCCCGCGCCCGAGAGCCCCGCGATGAGGGCGTGGCTCTCGCTGGTCGGCAGCCCGTAGTACCAGGCCAGCGTGCTCCAGAAGACGATCGCTACCATCGCGGCGGCCACCGTGGCCAGGCCGATTGCCTCCGGCTTCACGATCCCTTTGGCGATGGTGGCCGCTACGGCGGTGCCGGACATGGTGCCGAGCACGTTGAGGACCGTTGCCAGGCCCAGGGCCTGGGTCGGGGTGAGCACGCGGGTGGAGACCACCGTGGCGATGGCGTTCGGGGCGTCGGTCCAGCCGTTCACAAACTCGGCGGCAAGGACCAG
>CAYFIG010000107.1:0-6784 GCA_964342905.1 uncultured bacterium | reverse complement strand
GCCTCGGCGGCCAGGTACTTGGCCATGTTGGCCTCGGCGCCGCAGGGCTGGCCGGTGTCAAAGAGGGTGGCCGCCTTGAGCCGCATCAGGTCCGCCGCTTCGACGGCCATGTGGGCTTTCGCGATGGGGAACTGCACGCCCTGGTTCTGGCCGATGGGCCGGTCGAAGACCACCCGCTGGTTGGCGTACCGGACGGCGCGTTCGATAAACCAGCGGCCATCGCCGATGGACTCGGAGGCGACCAGGATCCGCTCGGCGTTCATCCCGTCCAGGATGTAGCGGAAGCCCTCCCCCTCCTCGCCGATCAAGTTTTCGGCGGGGACCTCCAGGTTATCGAAGAAGAGCTGGTTGGTGGCGTGGTTGATCATGGTTCGGAGCGGGCGCACCTCGAGCCCTTTGGCGTTCCGGAGGTCCACCAGGAAGACGCTGAGCCCCTCGGTCTTCTTCTTCACCTGCTCGATCGGCGTGGTGCGCGCCAGGAGCAGCATCAGGTCGGATTGGAGGACCCGGGAGATGAAGATCTTCTGCCCGTTCACGATGTACCTATCGCCCCTGCGGACGGCCATGGTTTGGAGCTTGGTCGTATCAGAGCCCGTGTTGGGTTCGGTGACTCCGAACGCCTGGAGCCGAAGCTCGCCATTGACAATCTTCGGCAGGTAGCGGCGCTTCTGCTCCTCCGAGCCGTGGCGCAGGAGTGTCCCCATGATGTACATCTGAGCGTGACACGCCGCGGAGTTGCCACCCGAGCGGTTGATTTCCTCGAGGATAAGCCCGGCTTCCAGAACGCCGAGGCCGGCGCCGCCGTACTCCTGTGGGATCAGCGCGGCCAGATAGCCGGCCCGGGTCAGCTCCTGGACGAATGCCTCCGGGTACTCGCGCCGCTCGTCCAGCTCGCGCCAGTACTCATCCGGATACTTCTTGCAGAGGTCGGCGACCGCGGCCTTGAGGGCCTTCTGCTCATCGGTAAGGGCGAACGAAAGGCTCATGGCATCTCCTTAGCGTTTCAAATGCTCCTTACCTGGTCTTCGACTGGCCGGGTAGAACGCATGATGGACAGTCCGCAGAGATGAATGTCCATTTCACATCGAGCCGCTTCAGATCTCGCTCCGCCCTCCGCTCAAGAAGGACCTCATACACCAGGGGCATACTCCTTGAGGAAGTCTTCGAGGCGCCTGAATTTTAGGGCTCTTTTACGCATCTCCTTGAGTGCCTTGAGGTCTTCCACATCCTCCAGGCGCGCAAGCATATCCTGGTACTCATCAATGTCCAGAATGACTGCCGCCGGTTTCCCGTTTCGGAGAATGACCTCAGGAGTCTTGCTCTTCGACCTCATGCCCTTCCCTCCAAAACTCGAGGCACGGCACTTCAGATTATTACCGTCCCCGGAAGCGCGGCGGGCGCTTCTCGTTGAAGGCGCGCACGCCCTCCAGCCGGTCCTCGGTGCTCACGGTGTTGTTGTACGCCTCGATGGCCAAAATCATCCCGGTCTCGAGATCAGTCTCCGCGCCCCAGGCGATCGCCTTCTTGGCCTGGCGCACCGCGATCGGGCCGTTTTGAGCGACGACTCCCGCGATCTCGAAGGCCTTAGCCCGTGCCTGGCCAGCGGTAACCAAATGGTTGACCAGCCCCATGGCCTTTGCCTCCTGGGCCGGGACCCGGCGGCCAGTAAAGATCATCTCCTTCGCAAACGGCGCGCCGACGATCCGGGGCAGGAGTTGCGTGCCGCCGATCCCCGGGAAAATCCCGCGGGTGATCTCGGGGACCGCGAAGACCGCGGTTTCGCTGGCGACAACGAAATCGGAGAGGATCGCCAGCTCGCAACCCCCACCGAAGGCGTAGCCTTCCACAGCAGCGATGACTGGCACCGGGCACCGGAGGAGCTTGAACGCGGCCTGCTCGAAGATCACGTGCTGGGCCCGCCAGGCCTCGTCGGTCATGCCCTCCCGCTCCTTGAGGTCGCCGCCCACAGAGAACGCCTTCTGGCCCGCGCCGGTAAGCACCACGGCCCGCACGATCTTGTCCCACCAGAGCGCCTCGAAGCAGGCCAGGAGGTCCTGCCCCATGACGGTGTTCATGGCGTTCAGGACCTCGGGTCGGTTCAATTCCACGGTCACGACGAATCCGTCGTCCGACGTGCTGGCGCGCAGAGTGGTGTAATCGCGCTCGGCAGTCATTGGTTCTGAACTACTTTCCGCCGCTCGAGCTGACGGATCTCGTCGGCGCTGAACCCAAGCTCTTCGAGCACCTCGGCAGTGTGCTCGCCCAGGAGCGGGGGCAGTCGTCTCACTCCGGGGCGCTCGCCATCCCACGCGATTGGGAGCGCCACGCTCCGGTAGTCGGGAATCCGCGGATGGGGCGCGCTGACGAGCATCCCGCTGGCCTGAGTCTGGGATTCAGTTGCGACCTGGTCAATGGTCAGAATCGGAGCGCAGGGGACCCCCGCGGCTTTCAGGCGCTCCTGGAGCGGCTGGGTTTTCTCCCGTTGAGTGATCCCGGCGATGAGGTCAAAAAGGGCTTGGTGGTTCCTGACCCGGCTCGGGTTGTCGGCAAAGTGTGGGTCGCGCGCCGCTTCCGGAATTTCCAGAGCCACGCAGACACGGGCGAAGAGGGCGTCGCTTGCCGCCGCGATCATCAGGTAGCCGTCAGCGGTGGGGAAGGCTTCGTAGGGCGCGATCATGGCGGTCCCTGAGCCCTGAGGCTGCGGCACCTCCCCCGAGGCAAAATAACCCATCATCTGGTAGGAGATCCACATGAGCACGGTGTCGAAGAGGGCGGTGACGACATGGCTTCCTTTCCCGGTGCGCTCCCGAAACCGCAACGCGCCCAGGATTCCAATCGCAGCCCACATCCCGGTCCCCATGTCCACGATGGAGGTTCCCACGCGCGCCGGCGGCTGCCCCCGGTGGCCGTTGATGGACATGAGCCCGCCGTACGCCTGCATCAACGGGTCGTAACCGGGGAGGTCCTTCAGGGGTCCGCGCTCGCCGTAGGCTGTGATGGAACAGTAGACGAGCCGGGGGTTGATTTCACGCGCCTGTGCATACCCGATCCCGAGGTCTTCGGCCACTCCGGACCTGAAGCTCTGCACCAGAACATCGGCCCTGGCAATGAGCCGGCGGAGGACTTCGGCTCCTTCCGGAGCTTTCAGGTCCAGGGCGAGGCTCCGCTTGCTCCGGTTCATGCTCATGAACGCCGAGCTCTCCTGACTCCAGAAGGGCGGGGCCCAGGCCCGGGCGTCGTCGCCCCGTCCCGGTCGCTCGACCTTGATGACCTCGGCGCCCATGTCTCCCAGGATTTGGGTGCAGAACGGGCCGGCGACGTTCTGGGAGAGATCGGCGACCAGGATGCCGTCCAGCGGCCCTACCATGGCAGAGAGTGTAGCAGCGTTCTTCAGGGATTATCCAGCAGTCGTGTCGAGATCGACCGGTGCGGTTATACCCGTTCAAACGCGATCTGCCTTAACTCCCACTCAATTTCTCTTTCGCGGCTTTCCGTCTTCGTAAGAGTCCTGAGGTCGGTTTCCAGTTGGGTCATCATCGAAGCGGAGTAGTGTGCCCGGATGAACGGCTGATCTTTCCAGGTCTGCAGGTTCAGGAAGAACATGGTTGCCGCTTTGTCGGTCGAGACCGGGAAGCGCCGGATCTGACTCACACGCCGCTTGAGGAGCGGAGGGTCCTTGAGACCGTCAAGGGCAGGGCCGATATAGAGACGGTTCGATTGGTGCGTCATCACGGCCTCGAGGATTTTCAGATAGGTGCTGAACAGTCCATTCCGGGTGTGAATCCGCTCCACTTCTTCAATCAGCAAACGGCCGTTTGGCTCAAGCTGGGTCGCCCATTTCCCAACCACCGCCTGAGGGTCCGTCAGATGGGTCAGCAGAAGCCGGCAGTAGAGCAGATCACTGAGTCCCACCGGGAACGGAACAGCGGTCACATCATGGAGATGAAACGAGACCCGGGATGTTCGGGTCTTCTGCGCAAGCGAGATGAAGTGCTCGGAGTTGTCGAGACCCGCCACGCGGTCGCATTGGAGAACGTCAGCTAAGAGATGAGTCGAATACCCCGGACCGCACCCCAGATCGAGAGCCAAACGCAGCTTAGCGGTCACGGTGTCACGGAGAAAGGCCCGGCTCGAATCGACAAACACCTCCGCGAGGACCTGTAGCCGCTGCGTGGCGATGTCGGTATCGCCAAAGAGATAGTGCGAGCTCATCCACGGGGCTCGCGGAGGCTAGACGCGGAATTCTTCGTTGAGGATCTCGGTGAGGAAGCGATCGATCGAAACGGGGTAGAACCTCACGCTGGGACAGAAGATTACGCCGGTATTGATGATCTCGCGGCGCATCAGCTCGTCGAGGGCCCGGTTGAGCTGCGCTCGGGGATCCTGATCGCTCTTCACGATCTTAAGATCCTCGCTTTCGAGCTGGACCTGGTGCCGGGAGGTGTAGAGGAAGCTGAAGACGCGGGCCACCAAGGCCCGGTCCATCACCTCAGGGTCGTCAAACAGCTCGCCGTAGGTCTGCCCGCGATGGCTCGGGGAAAGGATCAGGCGCGGGGAGACGCGGATCTTTCCCCGGATCTCCACCGAGCGCTGCTCCCGGTGCTCCTGAGGCCCCACGAGGATGTACGGGAGGATGTGGTAGCCGGCGATGATCCCCGCGAGCGGTTTTCTGAGCACCTGCGTTTGCTCGAAGATGCTCTTCAGGAGTTCAGGGTCGTAGTGTCGGTCGAACATGGCGGAAGCGTGTTTATTATACCAGAACCTAGCTGAGACCCACGGCGCGCCGGATGGTGGCGACGAGCCGCGCGAACGTCGGGTCTGCCCCGATCAGGTCCTCCGCCCGTAGTTCCATCTCCTCGGGCCCGCGGGCGCCGAGCCCGAGAGCGATTGCCCGCCGAATCTGGGTCTGCTCCCAGACTCCCTTTGCGGTCACCGGCTCCCACCGCCCGAAGGCCTTGATCAACGCAAGCGCGATGACATCTGTCGCGATCGGGTCGCCGCTCGCCAGAATCACGTTGGTTGGCGCTCCCTCGCCTGACCAGGGGCCGCCGGCCACCATGCTCTGAAGCCCGTCCACCACGAAGAGATGCGGACGCACCGCCAGGTTCAGCTCGGCCACGGAGGGCTCCCACCCGGCCGAGCCGTAGGCCCAGGGTTTGTTCTTCCCGTGGACACACCCGACCGTGTTCTTCAGCGCGCAGCTGAAGCTGGCGCTGCGGTGAGTTTTAATGATCGGCACGCTGATGAGGCGTTCGGCCTCGTAGGCCGCCTTCGCGACGTACACCTGGGTGGCGTACTCGGCGCCCGCCGGCTTGATCTCCACCCACTCCCCCTCGTCGAAGGCCAGCAGTTCCGCGCCGGCTTCGCTCGTAACCCTGGCCATCCCGGTCCGCTCGAGGTTCGGGCGCGTGGGAAGCGCCAGGACCGCTGACATGTCCCCGACCGCCACGCTCAAGGCCCCGGCGTTCTTGGTCAGCTCGACCACCGCGCTCACGACACGCGGGTCGGTGGTGGCCGGCGGTGGTTCTCCCGAGACGACGTTGGGTTTCACCAGCGTCCGCGTGCCTTTGAGCCCGAGCTTCTCGATCCCGCCAAGCAGATTGACCGCGCGGCTCACCATCCGGGGTATGTCGCGGCCGTGTACGATTGCCACCAGGCTCTTGTCCCCGGCCCGGAACGGGTTGAGGCGCGGCACGGGTGGCGCGGCCGGAGTCGCCTCCGGCGAGAAGAGGATCTGCTGGAGCATCTTGCGGCACGCCGGGGTGGTGAGCCCGAGCGCGGCCAGACCCGCCAAGGTCAGGAACGTCCGCCGGGTAAGCTTCATGGCTCAGTGGGTCTTGTCTCACATTTCCCTCTTGACATTCAAGCCAGGCTTCTCGTTAGATTTCCCCGGCCGCTCCAGAAGCCCCACCCGCCGGTCTGGTGTCCCTCCCAGGGAAGCTCAGAGACCGTGGAGTGGGCCGCCAAGCGCCGCTTCCCGTACCTGATGGTGTTCACGCCGATCAAGTGGACCCGCCCAGGTCTACAGCGAATACCGGCAGGCCTGCGAGCGGCTCGGCTACACTGCGAGCCAGTATCAGCTCGCCGTGAACCTGCCGATGAGGCCGAAGCGTCCCACGGAGCTGACCTTCGAGGACTTGGACGAGGGCGGGTACATCATCTGCGGGAGCCCGGCCACCGTGCGGGACAAGCTCAGGGTCTTCTCCGACGAGCTTAAAGCCGGATTAGCCCCTTCGTCGCTGCCATTCTGCCGGATCTCGACTTACGTGAAGCACCGCGAGCACGACGATCACATCGCCCTCAACAGCGAAGTACACGGCGTACGGGAAGCGCCGCACCAGCGCTCGGCGGATTCCTGACCGCAGCTCCTGGTACGCGAGCGGGCCGGGTTGCTCCTTCTCGTACCAGTCGAACGTCGCCGCGACATCGAGATCAGCACGCGGCTCCGCAACCAGCCGATATTCGGTCACCGTTCGTTCTTCGCAAGCCGATCCAACACATCGCGCGCCGGCCGTGCTCGGCTTGGATCGCGGCGGTACTCGGCAAGCCGCTCCTCCGCGAGCGCAAGGTGCGACTCCGGAACCGGAATCTCGCCAGGCCTCTCGGCGATGCGGTCCCACAGTGCTTGCAGATAGCGGATCTGTTCTGCCTTTGAGAGGTCGCTGAACCCTGCAGGTTCCGGAATCGTTGTAGGTTCCATCTCTTCACCTCGCCGTCAGGCTACCACACGTCTCGTCGTTGGGCCACTTCATGTCTGCTGGCTAACGTCCGCGATCACCGGCGG
>CAYFIG010000106.1:0-6806 GCA_964342905.1 uncultured bacterium | reverse complement strand
ACCCAGGACATGGTAGCTCCACCAGCCACCGATCAGGAGCGCGAGGGCGAGAAAGTACCAGGCCGAGATGGTCCAGCGTCGGGTCGCGGTGATCCACTCGTCGCCCACCTTGCCCGTGATCAGCGCCGCCATGGCGAAGGCGAAGGGGACCGTGAAGCCGGTGAAGCCCAGGTACATGGCCACCGGGTGGGTGATCATCCCGGTGTCCTCCAGGAGCGGGTTCAGGCCGCGGCCATCAGCGGGGATCGGCGTCATCCGCTGGAAGGGCGGGGCAGGGAGTGTCATCACCAGGAGGAAGAACGCCAGCACCCCGAGCATCACCGAGAGGACCCATGGGTAGAACTCAGCCTGGCGCCGCCGGTAGCGGAGGATGACGATCAGGGTGTAGAGGGCGAGCATCCAGGCCCAGAGGACGATGGACCCCTCCAGGGCTCCCCAGAGGGCCGTGATCCGGTAGTAGAAGGGGGTCCCGCGGTTGGTGTTCATGGCCACATAGCGGATCGAGAAGTCGAAGGTGAGGAACGCATAGACCAGGAGGACCATCGCGACCGCGAGGAGGAGGAACGCGGCAAGGGCGGCATGCTGGGCCGACTGGACCAGCGCCGGGCGCCTCGTTTGCGCTCCGACAGCAGCGGTGACGCTGCCGTAGCACGCCAGCCCCAGGGCGACAGCGGTGGCAGCGTAACCGATTTCCGGGATCATCCCGGTTTACTTTTTTGTTTCCCCGGATTGGGGGTTCAGGGTTTTTAACAGCTCCTGATAGCCGGCCTGAGCCCCAGCGGGTGCCGTGTACTCCTCCGAGTGCTTGGCCATGATCGCTGACGCCCTGAAGTAGCCCTCGCCGCTCCACGTTCCCTCCACCACAGCCCCGCGCTCCTCGGCGAACAGGTCCGGTGGGGTCCCTTTGTGGCGGACCCGGACTGAGGCCTGCCCGTCAGAGAGGATGAACGAGAGGTCGAGGCTACGGGGTTGCCACTTGAGGGAGCCTAGAGTCACCAGGCCCCCGAGCCGGTAGGCCTTTCCGGCAACCGGTCGGGCGAGGAGCTCGCTCGGCGTGACGAAGTAGACCACTGACTGGCTCACCCCGGCATAAATGAGGTAGGCTAGCGCCGCGGCAATCACGGCACCGCCCGCGAGGAACTTTCCCTTGGTCTTCATGCGATCTTTCGCCCGCGTCGGTCCTTCAGGCGCGCGAGCTCCCGGCCCAGTCGAGCGAGGTGCCGCCAGTAGCCGATGAGTACCACAGCGGCGATCCCGTAGGCCGCGAACACGAATCCCCAATTGTCCGGCATCAGGCTCTCGCTTCCTCCTCCAGTCGCGCCAACGCCACGCGTTTGGCCAGGAGGTAGACAAAGATCAGGGTAAAGGCCGCCAGGTTGACAGCCAGCGTCACGCGCATGGATCCGGGGAGCGAGACCGGCTCGGGGGAGAGGATCGTGGGAGGTTGGTGCAGGGTCCGCCACCAGACCACCGAGAAGTGCACGATCGGAATGTTCACCGCCCCGAGGATCCCCACCACCGCGGCGTACTTGGCTCCCCGCTCCGGCTCCTCCACCATCGCCCGGAGGAGGAGATAGCCAACATACGTGAGGAAGAGGATCGCCGTGGAGGTCAGCCTCGCATCCCACGTCCACCAGGTCCCCCACGTCGGCTTTCCCCAAATGGAGCCCGAAACCAGCGTGAGCCCTGTGAAGATCACCCCCGGTTCCGCCGACGCGCGGGCCAACCGGTCCCACCGCGACCGCCCGGTGGTGAGGTACGCCAGGCTGGCCCCCAGCACGAGGGCGAAGGCCACATAGGCGGTCAGGATTGACGGCACGTGCAGGTACATAATGCGCTGGACGTTGCCCTGCACTGCGTCCTTGGGAGCATACCCAAACCCCAGCGCGAGCCCAGCCAGAAGCCCCAGCGCGGCTCCCCAGCCCAGGATGCGCGTCATGGATCATGCCTCCAGGAGGAACTCGAAGGTGAGGAGGCCAACGACCAGGTAGACGAGATCCGCGGCAGCCAGGAGCTTGAGCCAGTGGCTGACCGCTCCAAGGGGCTGGCCTGCCAGGACCGCTTCGGTGGCCTGGACAGTCGCGAGGAGCACCGGGACCTGGATCGGAAGCAGGAGGATGGGGAACAGAAGTTCCCGGGCGCGGAGCCGGGCGGTCATGGTGCCAAACAGAGTCCCCACGGCTGCCAGCCCCACGGTCCCCAGCAGAATCACAATGGCGAGGGCGGGGAAGAGCCCCAAGAGATCGACGTTGTAGAAGAACGACACGAAGGCCAACAGGACAGCGACGACGATTCCCATCAGGACGAAGTTTCCCCCGAGCTTCCCCAGGTAGATGGCCGACTTGTCACCGGGGGCGAGCACGAGACCCTCCCAGCAATCGTTCTCGCTCTCGGCGAGCGCGCTGCGGCCGAGGCCCAACAGTCCCGCAAGGATGACTCCCAACCAGAGAAGTCCGGGAAGAGCGGTGATCAACCGCTCACGGTCAGGCCCCAGGGCGAACTGAAAGAGGAAGAGCAGGAGGAGGGCGAAGAAGAGCAGGGCGTTCAGGCTGGCCTTTGACCGCCGCTCCGTCAGGAGATCCTTCCACAGCACGATCCAGGCACGGCGCGCGTAGGTCACTCGACTTCCTCCGTGTAGAGGGCGTAGAGGCGATGGAGCTCTCCGAGGTCTAATCCGTCCCGCGGGCGGTCCAGTACAATCCGGCCCCCCGCCAGGATCGCCACCCGATCGGCGATCCCCCAGCCCCGACTGAAGCTGTGGGTGGCCAGGAGCACCGCGCCCCCAGCGCCCTTAAAGGCCAGGACGAACTCTTCGAGCCATTTCTTCCCCCGCTGGTCCAGGCCGTCGAAGGGCTCATCCAGGAGCAGGAGCGCCGGCGCCCCAAGGAGGATTCGTGCGAGGGCAAGGCGGCGCTTCATTCCGGCGGAAAAGTTCCGCACCCGCTCATCGGCCACCGCCTCGAGCTCAACGCGAGCAAGCGTCGTGTGCAGATGCTCGGGACTCGCATCGAGTCCCATCAGCGTCGCCCAGAACCGGAGGTTCTCCAGCGCGGTGAGGTCCTCGTAAAGGTAACTCCCGTGGGCCAGGAGCCCGACGCGATGCCGGACGGCGTCTGTCTCCTTCTGGGCGTCCAAGCCGGCCACCCACACGTGTCCCGCCGAGGGACGAAGGAGTGTGGCCACGATCTTCAACAGCGTGGTTTTCCCGGCGCCGTTAGCCCCCAGGAGCTCCAGGCAACTGCCGGCGCTGAGCGTAAAAGACAGTTCGTTGAGAACCGGCGCGGCTCCGAAAGATTTCCTGAGCCCGGTTACGACCAGGAGAGGAGAGCGTGCAGCGGAATTATCCATCCGTCGGTCATTGTCCCTTACGGCTATGGGCGGGTCAAGGTGAGGACTCACAAAAAAGGGAGACCGGCTGGCGATCTCCCTGGTTCTCTAGAATCCCGCTGGGTGGGGTTTAGGACAATCGCATCGCGCGGAGCCTGGCCATCCGCTCCTCGATGGGCGGGTGTGTCGAGAAAAGCGTGAGCCAGGCGCTTCCGCTGAGGGGATTCACGATGAAGAGGTGAGCGGTGGCCGGACTCGCCTGCATCGGAAGTGCTTGGGAGGCTATGTGAAGCTTCTCCAGCGCCTTCGCGAGCCCCAAGGGCTGGCCCGCTAGCCGCGCGCCCGTGGCGTCAGCCTGGTACTCGCGAGCGCGGGAGACAGCGAGCTGGATCAGCATGGCAGCAATCGGGGCCAGAATCGCCATCAGGATGGCGCCGAAGGCACCGCTCCCTTCCTCCTCGTCGTCGCGCCGGCCCCCGAAGATGGCGGCCCACTGAGCCATGTGGGCCAGGTAGGTGATCGCACCGGCCAGGGTGGCGGCGATGGTGGCGATGAGGACGTCGCGGTTCTTGACGTGAGCCAGCTCATGGGCCAGGACTCCCTCAAGCTCGTGCTCGTCCAGCATCTGCATGATGCCCTGGGTTACTGCCACGGTGGCGTGCTCGGGGTTTCGGCCAGTTGCGAAGGCATTGGGGGTTTGGCTGGGGATCAGATACACCCGCGGCATGGGGATACCCGCACGGGTGGCCAAGGTTCGGACAACCCGGTAGAGCCCAGGGGCCTCCGCTTCCTCGATGGGTTTCGCTCCGTACATCGCCAGGACCAGCTTGTCCGAGAACCAGTAGCTGGCAAAGTTCATTACCAGGGCGAAGAAAAAGGCGACGAGCATACCTTGCTGGCCACCCAGGGCGCCCCCGATCAAGACCAGCAGAGCCGTCAAGGCACCCAGGAGGGCCGCAGTTTTAAATATGTTCGACATACACTCCCTCCCTCTGAGAACGATAAGCTGACGTTACCTGAGGACCCTTTTGAAGCCTAACAGTTGGGCCCCAACCCGTCAAGGAAACGATATTGTGCCTTCTTGTCAAGGGGAATTCCCTTGACAAGGGTGCCCACCGAGTTTTATACTTGGCAGAATTTGATAAAACTCCTTTATTCATAGAAAGTTACGTAAGGTTTTTGGATGGTCATCCGGGTATCGGAAATCCACGACGACGGGCTTCAGATCGAGGGGGTTGAGGCATTCCCGCACCCTTTCTTTGATGCTTCTTGGACCCCTGAGCAGGTCTTTCTTCATATTAAAAGGGACGGCGAAGAGGTGTTGGTGCAGGGTCACCTGGCTGCGCGCGTCCCTCAGGTCTGCGGCCGCTGTCTGGAGGCCTTCACCGTCCGGGTCGCCACGGACGTGGGTACGCGTTTCGCACCCAGCCCCTCGCGCGGGCGGGACGAAGGCCGGGAGCTCACCGCTGACGATTTGGAGCTGGACTTCTATGCCGGGGATCTCCTGGACCTGGATCGGCTCATCCAGACCGAAGTCACGCTGGGGCTTCCGATGAAGCCGCTGTGCCGCGAGGAGTGCCGGGGGCTCTGCCCCGTGTGCGGCGGCAACCGGAACAGCAACCCTTGTGCCTGCGGAGTGCGGCTCCCCGACCCTCGGCTGGCCGCGCTCAAGACGCTCGGGGAGCGAATGTTTTCCCGATAGGAGCGAACGCACAATGGCCCTTCCCAAGCGACGCCATTCGAAGACCCGGGGCCGGAAGCGCCGGACCCATTATCGGCTCGCCGCTCCCACGCTTTCGGTCTGCCCGCAGTGCCGGGAAACCAAACTTCCTCACCACGTCTGCCCGCACTGTGGCTACTACAAAGGGCGAGAGGTTCTCTCGATCGAAGGGGCCTGAACGCTCAGGGGACCTCCCGCGCGAAGGGTGCGGGTCCCCCTTTCCGGACTTCGCCGGGTGGAAGGAAGCTACCGTTCTTCGTCTAGGCCCGTGAACATCGCAGTCGATGCGATGGGAGGCGACTACGGTCCCGCCGTGGTCGTGGAGGGCGCCGTCGCCGCGGCCCGGGAGGATCGGCTCGCCGTGGTCCTGGTGGGGGATCGGAGCGCGGTGGAGTCGGAGCTGGCCCGCCATCGCGTCGGAGACCTACTGATGAGTGTCCGCCACGCTTCCCAGGTGGTGGGAATGGCGGAGTCCCCTTCCCTGGCCCTCCGCCGGAAGCGCGACTCCTCCCTTCGCGTCGCCGCCGAGTTGGTGAAGGACGGTGAAGCAGCGGCCTTCGTCTCAGCCGGCAACACCGGGGCCGCCATGGCCATTGGCATGTTCGTGCTGGGGGTGCTTCCCGGCGTGGACCGCCCCGCTATCGCGGTGCTGCTCCCAAGCCTCACCGGCTACACGGTCCTCATCGATGCAGGCGCCATCGTGGATCCCAAGCCCCGACACCTGGTGCAATTTGCGGTCATGGGCCACTGCTACGCCAAGGACATCCTGGGCAAGGCCAGACCCCGCGTGGGGCTCCTCTCCGTCGGCGAGGAGGAGGGGAAGGGGAACGAGCTGACCAAGGAAGTCTTTGATGAGCTGAAGGGGTCGTCCCTCAACTTTATCGGCAACGTGGAGGGACGGGATATCTACAACGGCAACTGTGACGTGGTCGTGACTGACGGTTTCACCGGCAACGTCGCGCTCAAGATCTCGGAGAGCCTCGTCGAAACGCTGGCGGCCATGATCAAGGCGGAGCTGGGGCGGGACCTCCGGTCCAGGCTGGGGGCGCTCCTTTCCAGGCCAGCCTTCGCGCGATTCAAAAAGCGGGTCGACTACACAGAGTGCGGAGGGGCGCCGCTCCTCGGCATCAACGGCGCCGCCATCATCTGCCACGGCACCTCGCCGCCGAAGGCCATCAAAAACGCGATCCGGGTTGCTGCGGAGTGTGTGCAACGGAACGTGAACGAGCATATCAAGGCCGCCCTGGAGGACGAGGCCCTGCTGGCTCGCGAGGGGCGGGAGGGGGGCCACGAATGACGCGAGCGAGAATCATCGGTGTTGGGTCCTACGCGCCAAAGCGCATCTTGACCAATGCCGACCTCGAGAAGATGGTCGAGACCTCCGACGAGTGGATCGTGCAGCGCAGCGGCATCCGCGAACGGCGAATCGCCGACGAGGGCGAGGCGACCTCGGACCTCGCGGTGAAAGCCGCGCAGCAGGCCCTCGAGCGGGCGGGCCTCGTTCCCGAGGACATTGAGTTCATCGTCGTCGGTACCACGACGCCCGACATGCTCTTCCCCGCCGTTGGCAATCTGGTCCAGCAGCGGCTCGGCTGCCGGCGCGTGGGGTCGGTTGACCTGCTTGCGGCGTGCGCGGGGTCGGTCTACAGCATGGCGGTCGGTGCCCAGTTCATCGAGACCGGCAAGTATCGTCGCGTACTCTGCATCGGTGCCGAGACCCTTTCCCGGATCACCGACTGGACAGATCGCGGCACCTGCA
>CAYFIG010000105.1:0-6835 GCA_964342905.1 uncultured bacterium | reverse complement strand
CCCGCACTCGCTTGTCCAGCCACGGCACCTTGGGATTGTAGGTCGGGCGGTCCTTGAGGTACTGTCCGCCGAAGATTCCGAAGATCACGAGGCTCGGCCAGAGGGCCCGCCTAGCCTCGAACCCCGCCGCCTGGATCTCCTTCTTCAGGCTCCTGGGCAACTCGATGATGTCAGCCTCCCCCGTGCGGAGCATCGCCACCCGGGTGGAGTCCTCCGGCACAAACCGATACACCAGCTCCTTGAACTGGGGGACGACCCGCCAGTGCTTGTCGAGCGCCTTGTAGCGCATGAACTCGCCCTTGCGCCACTCCACCAGCTCGTAGGGACCCGTGCCAATGGGCTTCTCGGCGGCCTTCTCGAACCCCACCGCCTCCACGTACCGCTTCGACAGAACCTGCACCTCGCGCCCGCTCGACAGCTCGAAGAGCAGATCCGGGTCCGAAGCCTTCAGGTGGACGCGGAGGGTATGGGGATCAACCACCTCGATCCGGTCGATGAGCTTCCGCCAGTGGGGGGTCGTCGTCGCAATGGCATCCTTCCGCATGAGGAGCTCGAAGGAGAACTTCACATCCTCCGCTGTCACATCCCCCAACCCCCCGTGAAAGGGGATGCCACGGCGCAGGAAGAAGGTCCAGGTCTTGGCATCGGCAGACACCTGCCACCGCTCAGCCAGCATCGGCTTGGTGTAGTCCCAGGTGGCGGGGTCCACATCCACGAGGTACTCGTAGATGGGCCGGGTCATCAGTTTGGAGGAGACCGAGCTCAGATGGGGCAGGGTCGTCTCGTGGATCTGAGGCGCCCCCGCCACCACCAGCCTCTGCGCCGATGCTCGCGAGGGCCCAGCCCCATCCACGAGCACGGTTAGGCCCACCAGCAGGCACACCCCCGTTCGCATCACGGGCTTCCACGCCATCTTCATCGTCGTCCTCCAATCCGCGCCAGGCGTCGCGGGGCGTTACCGCTTCTGAGCGTATTCCAGATGGGTGAAGCCGTAGTAGCCCGTGGTCTTCCACTCACCCACCTTCTTCTGATTGACTCCGAACAGCGGATAGAGGTCGACGAGGGGCACCACGTGGTAGCCAGAGTAGAGGATATCGCCGACGCTTCGGATCAACTGCCTGCGCTCCTTGTGGTCCACCGCCTTCTCCAGGCGCGCGAAGAGATCCTGGATCTCAGGGAGCTCGACCCCGCCCACGATCCCATCCGTGGTGACGAAGATCGCCATCTGGCTGTCGGGGACTGGAGGGATACCCGTGCGATGGATGAAACCGATGCCCACTAACTTTCGCGCTCTGGCATCCGCCCTCACGCCTGAGGCGTATTCGGTCAGCTTCAGGTCCAGCTTTATCCCGACCTTCGCGAGGTCGATCTGCAGGGCTTCAGAGACGGAGATCAGCTCAGGCACCCCGCTCAGGAGATACGCCCGCCACTCCGCCGTGAACCCGTTGGGGTACCCCGCCTCGGCCAAGAGCTGCTTGGCCCGGGCGGGGTTGTACGGGTACGGCTTCCACGCCGGGTTATTGTAGTCCTTGACCCAGGGCGGGATGATCGGCACAGTGTTCGCCTCGGCCTCGCCCAGGAAGAGGTGCTCCAGGATGGCGCGGCGGTCCACCGCCAGGTTGATCGCCTCCCGCACTCGCTTGTCCAGCCACGGCACCTTGGGATTGTAGGTCGGGCGGTCCTTCATGTATTGCCCGCCCAGAACGCCGAAGACCACGATGCCCGGCCAGAGGGACCGCCTGGCCTCGAACCCGGCCGCCTGGACGTCCTTCTTCAGGCTCCTGGGTAGCTCGATGATGTCAGCCTCTCCCGTGCGGAGCATCGCCACCCGGGTGGAGTCCTCGGGCACAAACTTGAAGACCAGCTCCTTGAACTGGGGGACGACCCGCCAGTGCTTGTCCAGGGCCTTGAAGCGCATGAACTCCCCCTTGCGCCACTCGACCAACTCGTAGGGCCCGGTGCCGATCGGCTTCTGGCTGGCCTTCTCAACCCCCACGGTCTCCATGTACTTCTTGGATAGGATCTGCACCTCCCGCGCGTTCGACAGCTCGAAGAGCAGGTCCGGGGCCGAGACCTTGAGGTGCAGGCGGACGGTATGGGGATCGACCACCTCGACCCGGTCGAGGAGCTTCCGCCAGAACGCGGTCGTGCTGGCGAGGGCATCCTTCCCCGGCAAGAGTTCCAGGGAGTATTTCACGTCCTCCGCCGTCACGTCCCCCCAGCCCCCGTGGAAGGGGATGCCACGGCGCAGAAAGAAGGTCCAGGTCTTGGCATCCGGAGAGACCTGCCACCGTTCGGCCAGCATCGGCCTGGTGTAGTCCCAGGTGACAGGATCGACCTGCACGAGGTGCTCGGCCATGGGGCGCGTGAGCAACTTCGATGACTGCGCGCCCAGATGGGGCAAGGTCACCTCGTGGATCGGAGGCACCCCCGCCACCACCAACGTCTGAGCCGATGCCCGCGAGGGTCCGGCTCCATCCAAGAGCGCCGTCAGGCCGACCAGCAGGCAGAGCCCCGTTCGCATCACAGGTTTCCAAGTCATCTTCATTTTCGTCCTCCTCCAATCCCGCGGGTCCCCTGTTGCGAGGTGGGGCGAGTCTAGGGCAAGTCGGCGAAGGCTGTCAACCAGCCAGTTCATTAGCAATTGTGAATGCGGTCACGAGAACGCTACTTCGGCAGAGCCGGGGCGGCCACCTTCAGATCGGGGCAGCCCAGCGATTTCAGGAACGCCACGAGGTCCGCTTTCTCCCGGGAAGTGAGGTTGAGCGGCCTCACCTCCTTCGACGAGGGCCTTCTTGTTCCCCGCCTCAAACTTGTCGGAGGCGGAGTTGCCGCACAGCAGCGTCCGCTCGAAGGAGGCGATGGCCTTGGCGACTCCCTCCTTGGTCACGTCGCTCCCGAAGACCTTTTTAAACTGTTCCTGGTATCCCTTGACCTCCTTTAACGTGGCGACCATCGCGTCCAGGGTATTGACCATCTCGATGGGATTCTGGACAGGACCGAGGGCCTGATCCTCGAGGGAAGCGGCCCGCCCGTCCCAGAACTGCTCCTTGCTAAAGAGACGGTTAATGGTCACGGGGGCGCTGCGGCCGCCGACTTGACCTTTGATCCCTGTGGAGGTGGGCCGGCCGTCAGAGAACCCTTTGTCCGGGGCATGACAGCTCGCACAGGCCACGGTCCCGTCGGCTGAGAGACGTTTATCGAAATAAAGCTGTTTCCCGAGGGCGACCTTCTCGGCTGTCAGAGGATTGTCTGAGGGGATGTAGGCTGCCTGCTCTTGTAGCCCCAGCGGCATCTTGAGCTTGTACGGCGCTTCTGCCCTGCTCCCACTGACAAAACCGCCTAAACCGGCTTTTCCGCCGCCCCCCCAACGTGGGCAGATGCTTGTACTGAAGGCCGGTCTTCACCAGGCTGTCAGCGAGCCTGTCACTGTTGAACTGGGGATTATGGCGGGAATAGTGAGTGGTGCGAACGTCAATCAGAAGCCGGACGCCATGCGTCTCCAGGAGTTTCAAAAGCTCCTCGATGGGTCGCGTCGAATGGGCGATGGTCCAGAGGCCTGGTGGTTCCTCATTGCGCATGGCAGGCTGTGCATGAATGGGATGAGTTGAACATGGTCTCTGGCTGTTGCTTGGGATCGACGGCCTTGAACTGCTGAGCCCGCTGCTCTGCTTGCGCCAGGCGTGCTTCCAACACAGACTTGTACTGCCAGGAAGCGTAGCTCTTCGAGAGCTTGGCAGTTTCGTAAATTTTCCGCGCCCGGTCCACGTTGCCCTGCTTGACCAGCATGTCGCCCATGTTCAGGAAAAAGCCCTCGAAGTTATGGGGGGCAATCCAGCTATTCCAGCAGACCCGTTTCGGCCCGCTGGTCGTCTCCTGGGTCATGAACTTGCGGTAGTCCGGATTCTCTCGATCGATCCGCTCCCCGGCGCAGAGGTCCAGGTTCTTCCACATGTCGTCGAGGGCTTCCTGGAACTTGTCATCGTCCCTCGGCCTGCTGCTCATCACGTAGCCGGCGCTGAAATAGTTGAATTCCGGGAAGAGTCGGATGGCGTCATGGAGCATGAAGTACCCCTCCCTGGTCAGCCGCTCGTCCTGATGGATCTGTCCTAAGGCGAGTTTGACGCCGCCCAGCCAGCCAGGAATCCGGTGGTCCTCCGGATTCAAGCGGTGCGCCTCGGTGAAGTATCGTTCCGCCAGGATCGCGTGGTCCGTGATCCGCGGGTCCAGTTCCGGTTCACGGAACCGTTCTGCGATTTTCCACAAGTGGGCGTGGGCCAGGAGCAGACTGATCTCCTGGTTCCTTGGGTTTTCCAGATAGGCGGCGGTCAACAGGCGAAGCGCTTCCGGCAACCGGTTATACCGATCCCCGTGCAAGCTGTCCCAGAAGGTCTGTTTGGCCTGCTGCGAGAGCGCGGTCTGCGCGGGGTTCGCGGTCTTCTCAGGGGCGAAGCGGATCGCCAGGGCATCACAGCCGGCGGTGAGCAGCAGGAGCCCAAAGCCGACGATCCAGACGGTTCTTGTTGCCGTCCCAGTCTTCATGGCTTCGATCTGGTTCTCCTTCCGATTGCCCGGTCAGCCCAGAGGGTCAACTCCTAAAACTGTCAGGGAGGCGAAAATCAGCATTCCTCTTGCCCATCGTCTCATGTTTTTTCCTCCCCGTCCGCGTGGGACTCTACCTTACAACGCGGACAGCTCTTCAAAGACGGCGCGGTGAAGGCCATCCCAGAAGCGGGCGCGGGCGTCCAGCGAGGCCTGGGCGCCTTCACGAATTCGCGCCTGGTTCTCCGGACTGTCAGCATAACGGGCGAGGGCCGCCCGAAGGAGCCTTCCGTGTTCAAGGTCCTGCGCCACGTGGAGGGTAAAGTATTCGAGCGGCTCCTCTCCGACCCCTGCCTTCCGGAGACCATCCACCAAGTAGCCAAACATCGTGGGGATCGCCCACTCGTGCCCGGGCCCCACGGCTCCCAAGCCCACGGTGTGGTGCCGGAGGGCGGTGAGTTCCAGGTGGCGCTCAATGAAGGCCCGAGTCTCGGGCAGGGCCTCTGCCCGCTCCCAGTCCTCTTCGGTGAGCCCCAGGGCGCGCAGGAACCGGCGATAGAGCGCGGGATGGGATCGTTCGTAGGTGTGAGGGCGGGCGTACTCGTCCTCGAGGATCCGCTGGATCCAGCCTCGGATCTCGGGCTCGGGGATGCTCTTCTGGAGGGCTTCCAGATAGCTCGTAAACACTCGGACGAGCTGATAGTGCTGGAGGCCAAAGGCCCAGAGTTGGAGTCGCTGACACCCGCCCTGGGCGAACCGGCGAAGGAAGGGGTGGTGAAGCGCTGAGTGAGCTCGGACCTCGACCTCTAAAGCGTCAAGGAAGCGTTCTGCCGGGAGCATGACTACACCCCTAGCGCAAGAGCGCAGCGATCTCTAGAGGCATCTCGGCCGAAAGGTCCTCGAACCAGCGGAGGCGGTCTCTGAGCGTGACGACGTCGCCGATCACGGCCACCACCGGCGGCCGGATGCCAGCGGTCTTGTCCACGATGTCGGCGAGGGTGCCCGTGATCGTCTCTTGAGCCTCCGTTGTTCCCCATCGGATCAGCGCCACCGGAGTCTCGGGCGAGCGGCCGTGGGCCAGAAGCTTGGCGACGATCCTGGGAAGGGTCTTGACGCCCATCAGAACGACCAGCGTGTCCACAGCGGTTGCCAGCCGTTCCCAGTTCACAGTCGGCTCGTCCTTGCAAGCGTCCTCGTGGCCGGTGATCACGGCGAAGGAGGACGACAGCCCCCGGTGTGTGAGGGGGATCCCGGCGTAGGCCGGCACTGCCACTGCCGAGCTCACGCCCGGGACGACTTCGAAGGGTATCCCAGCCTTTGCCAGCGCCTCGGCCTCCTCGCCGCCACGGCCGAAGATAAACGGGTCTCCGCCCTTCAGCCTAACGACGCGGCGACCGCGGCGGGCGTGAGCGATGAGCAGCGCGTTGATCTCGGCCTGGGGCAGGGGATGGATGCCCGTGAGCTTGCCGGCGAAGATGCGGAGAGCGTCCGGCGGCGCCTCGTCCAGCAGAGCCGGGTTGACCAGGCGATCATAGACCACCACGTCAGCCTGCCTCAGCAGTTCGAGCCCCCGGACAGTCAGGAGTCCCGGATCGCCGGGGCCCGCGCCCACCAGATAGACCGTGCCTACGCGCATATCCCAGCCCTGAGGCGCCACAAGAGGCGAGCCTTGGCTTCTTCGCGGCGCCCTTCAGCGATCAACCGGCGGAGGTCTCCATCCAGAGCCCGCCGCCACGTCTCCGCATCGGGGATGCGCCCGCTCTGCCGGAGTTCGCGCCTGACCTCGGCCACGACCCCGGCCAGCACGGCGTAGTCCTCGGTGAAGTAGGCCTCCAGCTCTTCGCGGATCGCCCTGGACAGCGCCGGGCTCGTCCCTCCCGTCGCCACCGCCACCACCAGCTCGCCGCGCCGGAGAACCGAAGGGAGAATGAAGTCACAATGCGCAGGATCATCGGCGGCATTGACCCAGACTCCCCGCTCCTGCCCTTCCCGCGCCACAGCCGCGTTCACCTCGCCGTCGTCGGTGGCGACAAAGGCGAGCTCGGAGCCGGCCAGATCGCCGAGGCGATATTCCCGGCTCACGTGTCGGATCCGCCCTTCCGTGACCAACGCCGCCAGGCGGGAAGTCAGCGCGGGAGCGATGACCGTCACCGACGCTCCCGCCTCGAGCAGTGCCTCCACCTTCCGCTCGGCCACAGCGCCGCCGCCGATGACGACGCAGCGCCGTTCCGTCATGTCAAGAAAGATCGGATAGTAGGCCATCAGCCAGCCTTCCCCTGAACCTCTTCCGCAG
>CAYFIG010000104.1:1643-6869 GCA_964342905.1 uncultured bacterium | reverse complement strand
ACCGCAACGGGAGTAACGAACGGGGGGAGCTGACGGATGATGGCCGCGGCCTCGACCGGGGTAACGTAGCGCGGGGTTCCCTCGACGAAGATGAAGCCGAGAGCGTCGGCCCCCGCCTCGACCGCCAGCCGGGCGTCCTCCAAATTCGTAATCCCGCAGATCTTCACCTTAACCATAACGCGAGCTCGCGGACCTTGGCGCCGACGTCGGACGACCGCACGAGAGCCTCGCCAACCAGGACAGCGTGGGCCCCAGCCGCCACAACGCGCTCCACGTCGGCCCGCGTGAAGAACCCGCTCTCGCTCACCACCACAGGGCCCGGCGGGACCAGCGGGAGCAGTTCCAGCGAGGTTTCAAGGCGCGTCTCGAAAGTCTGCAGGTCCCGGTTGTTGATCCCGATGGCTGGCGCTCCGAGCGAGAGCGCCACGTCCAGCTCTGCTCGGGCGTGGACCTCCACGAGGGCGCCAAGCCCCAGCCCCTTCGCAGCGTGAAGAAGGTCCCTCAGCCGGGAGGGATCCAGGGCGGCAACGATCAGCAAGACGGCGTCGGCACCGAACGCTCGGGATTCCCAGAGCTGGTACTCCTCCAGGATAAAGTCCTTCCTGAGCACGGGGAGGTCCACCACGGCGCGAGTCTCGGCGAGAGTTTCGATTCGTCCCTGAAAGAACTTCTCGTCGGTGAGGATCGAGAGGGCCGCCGCGCCGTTCCCCGCGTAGGTGCGCGCAAGGATAAGTGGGTCGAAGGTTGGAGCCAGGACCCCGCGGGAAGGGGAAGCCTTCTTCAGCTCTGCGATGAGGGCGACCCGGCGGCCCGGCCGGGGGCGGAGGGCGGTCTCGAAGTCACGGGCAGGCGCGGCGGAGCGACAGCGGGCCTGGAGCTCTGAGAGCGGGAGCGCGGCTTTGCGACCGACAAGCTCGCGCCCCTTGTGACGGACGATCTCGTCGAGGGCGCCCATGGCATGGTCTGAAGGAATCACCCGATCTAGTAGTCGCCGCGGCGCGCGCCCGGTGGCGAGACTGCCAGCTCCACCCGGCGAAGCTGCTCCAGGACATACTCGCGGATGGTGCGGGGCGGCGGGAGGTCTCGCACCAGCCTCCCCTGAGCAAGCAGGGGCTTGAGGAGCGGCTCCACCTGGCCACCGCACACGCAGCGCTCGGTCGGCTTGTGGGCCGGTACCACTACGCTCTCCCCGCACGCACGGCACCGGTACACCTGCTTGGACCCCGAGCGTTTCCCGCGCTTGGCCATCGGCTTGCCGTCGATCTCCATGATATCGAGGGCAAAGTTCAGGACCGGGGCATTAGCAATGGCGGTGCCGACGCCGTAGGCATCCACCAGCGGATTGAGCTTCGGGATCTCGTACTCGTCGATCCCTCCCGAGGCGATCAGCTTCACGTGCTCGAAGCCCCGGTAGTCTAGCTCCCAGCGCACCTCCTCCAGGATCCGGTAGAAATCGCCGCGCCGGGACGATGGAGTATCAAGCCGGACAGCGTAGAGGTCCTTGCCGAGCGCCTCGGCGACCCGGATCGCCTCGAACTTCTCGTCCTGGAGCGTGTCGATGAGCGCGACCCGGCGGACCTTCGGGTCGATCACCTCGTGGAACGCCTTGAGCGCCTCCACGGTGTCCCCCACGATCAGGACGAGCGCGTGGGGGATGGTCCCCATCGGATCCGCCTCGATCAGCTCAGCGGCCTTGGTGACAGCCACGCCGTCGCAGCCTCCGACGAAGGCGTTGCGCTCGATCATGGGGGCGATGGCCGGGTGCATCCGGCGGGCCCCGAAGGAGATCACCTGCCGGTCGCCGGCGGCCTTCTTGCACCGCGCGGCCTTCGTGGCGATTCCCGAGGCCTGGCAGAGCAGGCCCAGAAGAGCCGTTTCATACTGCGCCCACTCGACGTAGATCCCTTCGATGGTCAAGACAGGTTCGTAGGGGCGGAAGAGCGTCCCCTCATCCATGGACCAGACGTCAACAGGGAGCCCGCCAAGGAGCGCTACGGCTTCCTCAATCCCCGCCAGGATCCCCCACTGCCAGTCCTCGGGGAGGCTCTTTAGACGGACCTCGGCCTTGGCGCGCTTTCGATCTCCCCGCTGGCGGAGGATCTGGACCGTGCGGCTGAAGTAGACGTCGTGGACTTCGCCGGCCTTGATCTCGGATTCTCCGGCGAGGTGGAAGAGACGCTTGGCAGGCTCTCCGGGCACTTCTCCCATCCTCCATCGGGCTCAGGGGTGAGCCCGATTCTCCCAGATGCCAGCCGGAAAGTCAAGAAATCGCAAGGACTTACGGCGTGAGCGCTCTCGCGCCGACGCGACTGGAGCCAGACCTCGCACCCGCCCTCCGCCATGACCTGGGCGATGCCCGTTCCCATGATCCCCGCGCCGATCACCGCGATCCGCATCGCGTTCCTCCTATAGCTTTAGGCTCTTGAGGTAGGCCCGGAAGGCATCCGCAAGATCGGAGCGGGCCAGCGCAAACTCCACCGTCGCCTTGAGGAAGCCGAGCTTGTCGCCGGTGTCGTAGCGCGTTCCCTCGAACTCCACCGCGTAGAGGGGGCGTCGCCGTCTGAGGGTTCGGAGCCCATCGGTAAGCTGGATCTCCCCCCGCGGGTCCTGCCGCGTCTCGGCCAGAATCGGGAAGAGGTCTGGGGTGAGCACGTAGCGGCCGATGATGGCGAGGTCCGATGGGGCCTCGGGCGGCGCCGGCTTCTCCACGAGGTCGAGGACCTCGAAGACGTTCCCCCCGAGGGGCTTGGGTCGGATGACGCCGTAGCGGCTGATCTGGTCGCGCGGGATGCGCTCCACGGCCACCACGGGACCGCGGTAGCGCTCGAAGACCTCCAGGAGCTGGCGCATGCACGGGGTCTGGCTCACGATGATGTCGTCGCCGAGGAAGACGGCGAAGGCCTCCTCGCCCACCAGGGGACGCGCGCAGAGGATTGCGTGGCCGAGCCCGAGGGGTTCCTTCTGGCGCACGTAGGAGACCGTGGCCAGCTCTGAGATGGTCCTGATCTGGGCCAGCTCCTCGGCCTTGCCCCGATCCTGGAGATAGTACTCCAGCTCGAAGGCCGCGTCGAAGTGGTCTTCGATGGCACGCTTGCCGCGCCCGGTCACGATGATGATCTCGCTGAGCCCCGACGCCACGGCCTCTTCCACCACGTATTGGATGGTGGGCTTGTCCACCAGCGGGAGCATCTCCTTGGGCTGGGCCTTGGTGGCAGGGAGGAACCGGGTGCCGAGCCCGGCGGCTGGGAAAAGCGCCTTTTTCACGCTCATGCGCGTCGCGCCTCCTCGGATCCTTCCTGGCGAAGATACATCACCCGGTTGGCAAAGGGAATCGAGATCCGCGCGTTCACCGGCGCTCTTCAGGGGACGCGGGCGGAGCGCCATCGTCGAGGTTCGTCAGGCGACGGATCTCGCGCACTGCCGCTAACGCGACGACGTAGGTGACCACGCTCGCCACGAGCCCGACCACGGTGGTGCCGACCAAAAGCGGGATGAAGGCCACGAACAGGAGTTTGGAGGAGACCAGGAATCCCTCCGTCAACTTGTCCAGTGACAGGAGCGGTCGGATGATCTCCGCCAGCTCGCCGAGCCCCTTGCCCCGTATCGATGGGAGCCCCTGGCCGCCGCTCAGGATGAACTCGCCCACTTTGAGGGAAAAGCCGTAGAGGAATGGGGCAAACCACGGAAGGTTGAGCCACGCGCCGGTGACGGTGGACGCCTTGTTGAGCCGGAGGCAGAAAGCCGCGAGCAGGGCCGCCACTGTGTGGAGGCCGTAGAACGGGGTGCAGCTGATGAAGACCCCGACCGCCAGCGCCAGGGCAATCCTCCAGGGGGCGTCGTCGAGGTGGAGCACCGCCAGGAGCCGCGCTTTCAGGCTCTTCCAGGAGAGAAGCATGGCCTTCAGCCAAGCGCCGACACTAGGGTTCGATGGCTGCGCAGAAGAAGAACTGAGAGTTCCGAAATCAGCGCCAGCCGAACGCGACGATCGTCAGAGAACCTGCCTATCCCGAGCCGGTAGGGTCCCGCCTGAGGCGCCGGCGCCAGAGGGCCTCACGGACGGCAGCGACGAGCTGATGGGTCTGGAAGGGTTTTTCGATGAAACCGGAGGCTCCCTTGTTCAGGGCCTCGAGCGCCACCTCCCGGGTCGAGTAGCCGGTCACGAACACCACCTGCACGTCGGGATTCTGGCGCTTGGCCATCTCCAGGAGCTGAAGCCCGCTCAGATGCGGCATCATGATATCGCTGACAATGACGTCGAAGGTGGTCTCCTCAAGCAGCCTGGAGGCTTCGCGGCTGTCACTGGTGGACCGCGGAGAGTAACCTTCCTGCTCGAGCACGTCCACCATCACCGCAAGGACTTCGGGCTCGTCGTCAATCACCAGAATCGGGCGATCTTCCACCTGCACCTCCATCGGCCGACTTCGGGCGAATTCACCACCATACTAGCCAGAGCGTCCCCCTGAGAGCAAGAGCATTCACTTACCCGGTGGGCCGGCTCCGGGCGGCGAGCGCAATCTGCACGGCCTCGACCAGCTCCGAGACCCGAAGGGGCTTCTGGAGGAGCCCATCCGCGCCACTCGCCTGAAGCGCGGGGTCCGACGGCTTGATCGGCCAGCCCGTGATCAGGATCACCACAGGGGCCGGATCCTGGTCGCGGGCGGCCCGGGCCACCTGCCACCCCGCCATGTCAGGCATGACGATGTCGGAGAGGACGAGGTCGTAGGGCTCGCGCTTTAGGCAGGCAAGGGCTTCCTCACCTCTGGCCGCGCTGCTGACGCGGCACCCCTCGTTGATAAGCAGCTCGACCAGGACCTCGCGGAAGAACGGGTCGTCGTCCACGACGAGGACGCGCCAGCCCCGGAAGTCCCGCACCGGCACCGCCTTCCGCGGCAGGCCGACCTCGGCGGCTGGCAGCCTGACAGTGAAGCAGGTCCCTTTTCCCTCCAGGCTCTCGGCGGTGAGGTCGCCCCCGTGGCGGCGGAAGATTTCTCGTGAGACGCTCAACCCGAGGCCGGTGCCCTGGGCCTTGGTCGTGAAGAACGGGGCGAACAGCTGGGCCTGAGCCGCGGCGGGGATCCCCGTTCCCGTATCTTCGATCCGGACCAGGACGCTGGCCTCCTCGAGCGCGGTCTTGAGCGTGAGGACTCCTCCCCCGGGCATCGCCTCGACGGCGTTGACGATCAGGTTCAAGAGCGCCTCCAGCAGCTCCGAAGGCCGGCCCACCAC
>CAYFIG010000104.1:0-1633 GCA_964342905.1 uncultured bacterium | reverse complement strand
TGGGCCTCGCGGATGAGCGGATCCGTCAGCGACATAACCTCGCGGACTAGACCGTTCACGTCCACTCGCGTCACGGGCTGCTCCGCCAGCTCGCGCGTGAGCTGGCGCAGGCGCTGGAGGACTTCGCTCCCGCGGCCGACCGTGCGGGCGATGATCTGAAGCCCGTCGGTGAGCTGGGCGGGCGTGGCTCGATTGCTCTCCACCGAATGGAGGAGGAGGCGGCTGCGGCCGAGGAGAGTCGTGAAGAGGTTGTTCAGGCTGTGAAAGATCCCCCCGGTCATCCGGCGAATCGTCTCCGCCTTCACGAGCTGCTGGGCCTCAGCGGTGCGCAGCGCAACCAGCTCCCAGAAGAGCCGGGCGCTCTGGGCGCCAACTAGTGTTGCGTATAGTAAGTCATGTTAATATAAGCCATGGATATTCTCCGGGAGGGGAGCCATGGCCAATCGCGTTCATCCGATCGTGGTCAGCGCGGCCGATCGGCAAGAGCTTGAGCGCCTGCACCGGGTGCCCTCGACCCCCGCGGGACTCAGCCGGCGCGCCCGGGCCGTCTTGCTGATGGCTCAGAGCGTGCCCGGCGTGGCGATCGCGGAACGGGTCGGGTATACGGTGGTGCAAGTCAGCCGCTTGCGGCGACGCTTCGCGGAGCACGGCGTGGCGGGCTTGCACGACCGGCCGCGCTCGGGCCGGCCGCCGATGATCACCGCCCGGAAGCGAGCCCAGATTGTCGCGCTGACCCTCACGCCGCCAGCGCCCGGCCTCACCCATTGGTCGACACGGGATCTGGCCCGGAAAGCGGGTGTGTCGCACGGCACGGTGCATCGCATTTGGCGCGCCCACGCTCTCAAGCCCCATCGCGTCTCGACGTTCAAGTTCACGACCGACCCGGCCGCGGAGGACAAAATCCACGACGTCGTCGGGCTGTATCTGAATCCACCGACGAACGCCGTGGTGCTGAGCCTGGATGAGAAGACGCAGATCCAGGCGTTGAGTCGAACGCAGCCGTTGCTTCCCTTGCGGCCTGGGCTGCCCGCGCGGCAGACGCACGACTATCAGCGCAATGGCCTCACCAGCCTGTACGCGGCCCTTGAGGTCGCCAGCGGCCGCGTGCTCGGGGGCTGCGCGCCGCGGCACACGGGGGCTGATTTCTTGCGCTTCATCAAGCGCGTGGCCCGCCGCTACCGCGACCGCGCCCTGCACGTCGTGCTCGACAACTCGTCCACGCACTCGACGCCGGCGGTGCGGGTCTGGCTTGAGCAGCATCCCGAGGTCCAGTTTCACTTCACCCCGAAGGGCGCGTCCTGGCTCAACATGGTCGAGGCCTGGTTCGGCATCCTCACCCGAAAGTCCGTCCGCCGCGGCTCGTTCGACACGGTCCGCGCGCTCATTCGCCATATCGAGGCCTACATCGCCGAGTGGAACAGCCATCCGACCCCATTCGTGTGGACCAAAGACCCGGCCGCCATCATCAAGAAGGCCGTCGGCCGTGGTCGTTAACATGACTTCCAAGACGGAACACTAGATGGCCTCGAGGGCTGGCGCCGGATCGGGGGCCCCATCGAGTAGAGGAGATCGGGCGGTGCGGCAGGCCCGCTACGGGATCCCCATCGCCCACCGGATCCCCTCAAGCAGGTGC
>CAYFIG010000103.1:0-7019 GCA_964342905.1 uncultured bacterium | reverse complement strand
CGCGCTCGGCGCGTCCGAGAATGGCGGTTATGTCGGCTTCTATGAAGCGGCTGGCCGCGTCAAGTCGGTGCTACCCTCCGTGCTGTTGGTCCCCGCCATGTGCTGCTGAGTGGTCGCATCGGTCTCGCGAGGTTCCGTCAGCCTTCTATTCGCGCTCATGAGTGGCGAGGGTTGTGGCTCGCCGGCGCAAGAGGGGATTCGAGGGTGGGGGCGCCATCTACGCGGCGGCCCTGCGACGGCGGCCAAGCCAACATTCGCGCTCACCCACCCGTCGAACCTGTGCGAGACCAGTGCACTCACGGAGTCTTGTTCCATCGCTCAGACTGGGAGCGGGGCGGCGGACACATGAGATGGAGACCGTCGTGGCGCGAAGACCGTGCCATCGCGGAGCAGCGCATAGAGGATACCGGCCAGGCGGCGGGCGAGCGCGACGACGGCGATGTGCTTGCCGCGGCGCACGGCGATGCGGAGGGCCCAGGCCCGGAGCGCCTCGGCCTCCGGGGGCCGGCGTCGGAGGATGGAGACGGCGGCTTGGATCAGGAGCCAGCGCATGCGGGTGGGGCCGGCCTTGGTGATGTGGCCGCGGCGCTGACTCTCGCCCGAGCTGAGCTCGCGGGGGACCAAGCCGAGGTAGGCTTCGACCTGGTGGGCGTGGCGGAAGCGCTGGACGTCGTCGATCGTGGCGACGAAGGCGGCGGCGGTGACGGGGCCCACGCTGGGGACAGTCCGCAGGCGCTGGACACGCTCATCGTGAGCGGTGATCTCCTCGATCACCTGGTCTGAATAGGAGAGTTGGCGGTTGACGTGGCGCATGACGGCGAGCAACGGAGCGAGCTGCGAGAGCAGGCGCCCCGGCAGGGACATGGCCAGGACCCGCCGCAGGAAGGCCTCGGCGCTCCCGGAAGGAACACGGTAGCCCTGTTGGCGAAGCAGGGCGCGGATGAGCGAGATGTAGCGGGTGCGAGTCCGGACGAGGGCGTCGCGGACCAGCAGGCGACCGCGGATGTGGCGCTGGGGGTCAGAGAGCCGGTGCGCGGGGCGGTAGGCACCGAGCAGGCAGGCGTCAGCAAGGGCCCGGGCGTCCCGGCGGTCGGTCTTCACCTTCCGCGTGCGGGTCGCGTACATGGGGGCGAAGTTCGGGTCCGCGACGATCACCTCGTGGCCGAGGGCTTCCAGGCAGCGCGCCACCCACTCGCTGTCGGTGGAGGCTTCCAGGAGGATGCGAGCCCGGGGCCGATCCCCGAGCACCGCTGCGAAGCGCTGGGGCTCGGTGCGGATCCGCCGCTCGATCAGCTCGCCCCCTTCGGCGAGGATGCAGAGCTGGCTTTCCTTCTTGTGGACGTCCATGCCAATATGGTCCATGGCTGGCCTCTCCTCTCTGCGGCGTTGACCGCGTGTGTGCTCTTGTGGGGCAGTGTATGCCACCACGTCGAGCGAGAGGCCAGCCGCTTCATCCGATCTATGCTCTCATGCTCCTCCCGCGAGCTGTTGCGTGGCCGTCTCGACTTCGATCATTCGTGAGGCCTGATTGGGTGTTCCACTTGTGTTCGCTGTTCTCCCGTGTGTTGACCCATGTGCTCGAACGTGTTGGGTCTTGAGCGATGTTCGCGGTCCCGAAGCGAGGCGATTCGTATGGAGAAGCTGACCGTTGCACAAGCGCTTCACCTAGCGTTTCCTCGTGCGCGGGCGTCTGAGTTCCTGAGGCTGACCGCTTGACCTGGCGGAGCTCTCGGCGACTTGGATGGAATATGCTATCCTCGGATGGGAAAGGAGCGTCCAGCCTATGGGCCTTTTCAGCGTGTCTGGGCGGTTGACCGGCCCCACCGGAAGAAGTGAAACGGTGGAGCTTCTGGTCGATACTGGCGCGACCTTTGTGGTGGTGCCGCGGACGCTGGCTGAGCGTCTCGATCTTCGATCTGTCCGACAGCACCAGGTTGAAATGGCGGATGGGCGGGAGGAGATGCTCCCGGTCGCCGAGGTGCGACTTGCGCTTGACGGCCAGGAGGTCCCGACCCTCTGCTTCATCTCCCCCGGTGGCACGCCGCTACTCGGCGCACTGGCCCTGGAGAGCCTGCTTCTGTCCGTTGATCCAGTACGGAAGCGCCTCGTTCCCGTCAAGGGGTTTATCGGTTAGACTCATCGCCGCTAAGATAACGTGCTGGAACCGCGTGGCCTTGAGCCATGCCCTCGTGCCTGTTTCGCTCGCTCTGCTCCTTGCCGCATGCGCTCCAACCCTTCAGGACGTGCGAGAATCAGAACCGGCTAAGGCAGGAACGTTCCCCGGCGTCGCTGCGATTCCGCTTGCGCAATGCACCGGGAAGGCATTTGCAGAGAATGGATTGCCCGGGAATGTTTTACCAGATCCTCGGACTGGGGAGGCAAGTATCCTAGCCCCCTTCTGGATGCCAATTATGTGGTGGCCACTTCCTGGGCAGGGACCGAGTCACGTGCCCGCAATGTTCGAGATCACATTCAGGCCATCCGCAGATGGAACTGTCACCGTTGAGATGCGGGAAAGCCGGGCTGGGAGGGGGCTGTCCAAACAGGCCTGGCGACTGATCGAGCGCTGCGCGGAATCTCTTCGGGGGCGGGATTGACTCCCGTTTCGCCCCTGCTTAAACTTGCGTCAAGTTTTACTAACTAAAGTCCGGCTTCGAGGATGCGGGAATCCCTTGAATGGCTTTGTTAGCCAGCTTTTGGCAACCTCGTTGAATCTGCCACTGTCCAATAGGTGCGCTCGTGTCGTTTAAGGAGGCTTGTCTTGCCAACCTACGCTGACATCCAGAGCTACGTCAGGCGTCGCCACGGCTTCGTGCCGAAGACATGCTGGATCGCGCACGTGAGGGTGATGAACGGCCTGCCGACCCGTCGAGCCTGGAACCGCGCTGGTCGTGTTCGGGAGGTGCCATGCCCGCCGGAGAGGCGCGCTGCCATCGAGCAGGCGTTTCGTCACTTCGGGCTGATCCGGCGGAACGGCCCGAAGCCTTGAGGCGTTGGGATGCCGGCCCCTCCGCACCCAGCGAGTGATCCTGGCTGATGGACGGATCGAAGAGGAGCGTAGCCGACATCTCTAAGCGCGTTGGCCGAGTCAAGCTCTTTTCCTCTGGCCGGTCCTCCTGCCCGGATTTCGGGGGGTACACTGACGCGGGTGGGCAGCCGGCTCCAAGGAGTGGATAGGCCCCCGCGGGGACCGTGGGCCGATGGCCGGTGCCCGCGTACCGGGAGACTTGCATGGGGTTGCAGGAGCAAAGTATACTGCTTGTAACGCGGACATCGAGGGATGTGAGCTCCCTCGCGTCGGCCCCCTGAAGGGGCCAGGAGGCAGTGAGATCCATGGCAGAGCAGAAGCGGAAGGTCGAACGGCCCAAAGGCCCGTCGGAGGGCGAGGGCGGTGGGGCGAGCCCCGAGATCGCCAAAAAGGGTAAGAAACTCAAGGAGGACCTGGACAAGCTCCTGGACGAGATCGACGAGATCCTCGAGGAGAACGCCGAGGAGTTCGTCAAGAGCTATGTCCAGCGCGGAGGCCAGTAACGGGGATGCCGATCTACGAGTACCATTGCCCCGCGTGCGGATCAAACTTCGAGAAGTTCGTCTCCAGCCAGGTTGCCGTGGCGTGCCCGGCCTGCGCGAGTCCTGAGGTGAAGCGGACCATGTCCGTATTCGGTTTCAAGATCGGGACCACCTTTGTCGCCTCGACTGGGGGCGGCTGCGGCTGCAGTCCGAGTACGTGCGGATGTCACGGGCCGGCGAACTGACCCCCCCCCACCTTCGCCGCGCTCGCGCGCTTCGGCTGGGACGGGCCGTTTCCAGCTGAGCTGATGGCCCCGATCTTTTTCGCTACCTGAGATATTTCCGTCCAGCGTATGGATTTGCGTCAGCTCGAGGTCTTCGTCAAGGTCGCTGAGCTGGGGAGCTTCTCCAAGGCAGCCGAGGCTGTCTTTCTGACTCAGCCGACTGTCTCTGAGCACATCCGCGCGCTTGAGGAGGAGTTGGGGGTGAGGCTCCTGGACCGGTTCGGTCGGGGCGCGGAGCCCACCAAAGCGGGGGAGCTGCTCCTCTCCTATGCTCAGCGGATTCTCAAGCTCCACAGCGAGGCGCGCCAGGCCCTGACGCAGTTCCAGGGGCGAATGGCTGGCGAGCTGGTGGTGGGGGCCAGCACGATTCCCGGCGAGTACGTGCTTCCCAGGCTCATCGGCCGGTTCAAGGAGAAGTACCCGGACATCTCCATCTCGCTCCTGATCGGCGACACCCAGCAGGCGCTGGACTGGCTCCTGGAGGGGAAGGTGGAGGTCGCGCTTGTGGGAGCCCGGATCGTCCAGCGGAACATCGAGTACACGGAGCTGATGCCCGACGAGCTGGTCCTGGTGGTTTCCTCAGCCCATCCCTGGCACGGGAAGAAGACTGTCACCCTCGACGAGGTCAGGACCGAACCCCTGATCGTGAGGGAGCGGGGCTCTGGCTCCCGTCACGCGCTCGAGCGAGCCCTGGAGGAGGAGGGGCTCGACCTGGGGGCCTTCCGGGTGGTGGGAGAGATGGGGTCCACGCAGGCCATCAAGCAAGCGGTCAAGGCAGGAGTGGGCATCTCCTTGATCTCCAAGCGCGCCGTTGAAGATGAATGCCGCGCCAACCTGCTCTGGTGCGTGAAGGTCAAGGACCTCCGCTTCTCCCGATTCTTTTACCTCACGACCCACCGGGGCCGCACCCGCTCCCCCCTGGCCGAGGCGTTCAGGGCGTTCCTCCAGGCCGAGTCCCCGGGAATCCGTCCATGAATCGGGGGAGGGAGTCCGTGCATCCCAACCGTGACGGTTCAGCCCATCCTTCGGGAGGTGGTCCCCGTGGCTGACGCCAAGCTGACGTCCCCCCCCACTGGCAAAGAGATCCGTCTCACCAGCTACGCGGCCTGCGCCGGCTGAGCGTCCAAGATGGGGCCCGGCGAGCTCCAGGACGTCCTGAAGGATCTGAAGCACGGTGACCACCCGGACTTGTTGGTCGGGCTGGCCCGGAGCGATGACGCGGCGGTTTATCGGATCACTGATGACGTCGCGGTCGTCGAGACCGTGGACTTCTTCCCACCCGTCGTGGACGATCCGTATGTCTACGGCGCCATCGCGGCGACCAACTCCATGTCGGATGTCTATGCCATGGGTGGCCGGGTCATCTTCGCCCTGAACGTGGCGGGATTCCCGCGGGAGTTTCCGAAAGAGGTCATCGCCGAGATTTTCAAAGGCGGCGCCGACAAGGTGGCCGAGGCCGGCGGGGTCGTGGCGGGGGGGCACACGGTAGTGGACGCCGAGCCCAAGTACGGCCTCTGCGTTACCGGGCTTATTCACCCGAAGAAGCTCCTCGTCAAAGGCGGGCTCAGGGCCGGCGATCGGCTCTTCCTCTCCAAACCCTTGGGCACCGGCGTCATCGCCACGGCGGCCAAGGCTGATGACTGCGACCCCAAGGTCCTGGAGGAAGCGGTGAAGAGCATGCTCAGGCTCAACCGGGCAGCGTCAGAGGTGGCGCAGGAGTGCGGGGTCCGGGGAGCCACCGACATCACGGGCTTCGGTCTCTTGGGGCACGCGGCCGAGATGGTGGAGGCCTCGGGTGTGGGGATCGAGATCAAGACTCGGAAGCTCCCGCTCTTTGATGGAGCGCTCTCCCTCGCCGAGAAAGGGCATTTCAGCGGGGGGATGAAGCGGAATCGGCGCCACGTCGAGGCCAGCCTTGGCCCTCAGAGGCTTTTCATTCACCCGAGCCTCGCCGCTCACCTGGTGAACCTCCTCTTCGAGTCTGAGACCTCAGGAGGCCTCCTCTTTTCGGTGGAGGCGACTCAGGCGGACAGGGTGATTCCGCGCTTCAAGGAGCGTGGGGAGCCCTGCTGGGAAATCGGCGAGGTCACCGCCGACCCCGGAATCCGCGTCGTCTAGCGCCAAGCAGCGAAGTCGTAGAGTTTCTCGACCGCACCCCTACCCACACGCCGCGTGTATCGAGACGGCCTATTCGATCCCAAGCTCCCATCGAGAATAGCGATTTGCCACCTCGGGAATCCTCTATAAGATTGAAGGCGTCCAAATCATTGGAGAGAAACGTTGATGCGGAGGCTGATCCTTTTCTCGGCGCTGCTTCTGATCGTCGCCCCGGCCTGGGCCGGGGAGATTTCCAAACTGCTTCAGGTCTCGGCGATTCCCGACGAGAACCCCAACGAGCTGCTTCGGATCTACACGCCCTTTGCCGAGTATCTCGCCCGTGAGCTGGGGATGAAGGTCCGCTTCGTCCCCGTTGTGGACTACGCGGCTACCGTGGAGGGGCTCGCGGCTAAAAAGCTGGACCTGGTCTGGTACGGGGGGTTTACCTCGGTCCAGGCCGTGAAGCGGACGAATGGCAATGCCCATCGGCTGGTGATGCGCCAGGAGGACGCCGAGTTCAAGTCAGTGTTCATTACCCGCCCGGATACGGGGATCAAGACGCTGGAGGATCTCAAAGGGAAGACCTTTGCATTCGGGAGTGTGTCGTCCACCTCGGGCCACCTGATGCCCCGCTATTTTCTCCTGAAGAACGGCGTCAAGCCCGAGCGCGACATGAAACAGGTCGCGTATTCCGGGGCCCACGACGCCACGGCCCTCTGGGTCGAATCGGGGAAGGTGGACACCGGCGCGCTGAACTTCCTGGTATGGGACAAGCTCGTTCAGACCAAGAAAGTGGACACCGGTAAAGTGATCGTTTTCTGGACCACGCCCCCCTACGTCGACTATGTGTGGACCGTCCGTGGTGACCTCGACACGGGGCTCCAGGAGCGGATCGCCTCGGCCTTCCTCAAGCTGGACTACGCGAACCCCGAGCACCGGCGGCTCCTCGACCTTCACCGGACGAAGAAGTATATCAGGGCCAATGACGAGGAATGGAAGGGGATCGAGGAAGCCGCGGTCGCGGCGGGACTCCTCAAATAGCCATCGTGGCCATGTTTGAGCTAGAAGACGTTCGGAAGGTGTTCAACGGCGGCCCGCCAGCGCTCGACGGGGTGTCCCTGACCATGG
>CAYFIG010000102.1:2853-7046 GCA_964342905.1 uncultured bacterium | reverse complement strand
GGGAACGGCCAGCATCGTTTGCAGGATACTCCGCAGCTCCACCGGCTTCTCCACTCGCTCAGCCTGAACCCCGAGCGCGCGCGCCAGGGCCACGTAGTCGATCTCGGGGTCCACGAGGTCCATCCCGGGATAGATCCCGCGCTTGGCTGAATCAAGCCCCATCCCGAGCATTCCCGCCTTGAGGATCGCGTACGAGGCGTTGTTGAGGATCACGTAGGTGATGGGAAGGCGGTGGTGGGCTGCGGTCCAGAGGGCCTGGCAGGAATACATCACCGAGCCATCGCCGATGGTCGCGACGACTTTTCGATTGGGATTGGCGAGCTGGATTCCAATCGCGGCCCCCATCCCCCACCCCAGGGTTCCCGTCTTCGACCCGTAGAAGGAGCCGGGTCTCTTGAACGGGAGGTAGCCGAGCACGTAACGAAGCGAGGACGCCGACTCGTCAACGATCACGACTTCGTCGGGCGAAAGCGAAGCGAGCGTGTGGAGGAGATAGGCCGGACTGATCGGGACGCGCTCCCGCTCTGCTTCGGCGGTCTCCTGCATTCCGCGGACAAAGGCAGCCCGCTTCTGGCCGATTTCGGCAAGCCGGGCGGGCGCCGCTCGGCGAGACGCGGCGTCGTAGCGTTCCCCCACCTCACGAGTAAGCGCCGCCAGAGTGTTCTTCGGATTCGCGATGATCCCGAGGGTCACAGGGTAGTTCTTCCCCACTTCGCGAGCGTCAGTATCCACTTGAATCACTGAAAGCCCGGCGGGGAACGGTTCGCCCGGAACGTGGAGAAACCAGGTGAAGACGCTGGCTCCCACGATGAGCACGCAGTCGGCTTCCTCCAGCGCCTTCCTCACTCCGGATACGGCTGGGAACAGCCCGCCTCGCCACTGGGAATGGTCACCCGGAAAATTGGTCCGGCGGTAGACCGGCTCGCCGTGGACCCGGGCGCCAATCAGCTCGGCCAGGGCCACCAGCTCCGGCATCGCATCCGCCCGCGCGACGCCATCGCCGGCGATAATCAGGGGAGCCTTCGACCTTGCCAGAAGCTCGGCGGCCTTCCTCACGGCCTCAGGTTCGGGGAGGGAGAGCCTCGCCACGGGCGGGCTTGGCCGTCCAGCGTCTTCGATCACCGCGGTCACCAGATCCATCGGGAGAGAAAGGAACACGGGGCCTGTGGGCTCGGACTTGGCGAGCGCCAGAGCGCGGCGGAGGGCCACCGGCGCTTCCTCGGGGCGGTGGATCTCATAGGACCACTTGGTGAACTGCTCGGTCATCTGGACGAGGTCGGCAGCCAGGATGGGCTCTTCGAGGAGCAAGCGGGAGTCCTGCTGCCCCGCGGTCACCACCAGTGGAGTCTTGGCCCGGCAGGCGTTGTGGAGCATCGAAAGCCCGTTGGCCAGACCGGGGGCCACGTGGAGGTTGACGACGCCAACCTTCCCAGATGCCTGCGCATACCCGTCTGTCGCCGCCACCGCGGTCGCTTCCTGGAGGGCCAGGATGTACTCCAGCCCGGAATCGGGGAGCGCGTCGAGAAACGTCAGCTCGGTGGTGCCGGGATTACCGAAGAGATACCTGACCCCCTCAGCGTTGAGGATCTGCATCAGGACCTGAGCGGCTTTCATCCTCCTACGGTCTGCCGGTGCGCTCGCGCTCGAAGAGCTCCTCAGCGCGGGCCGTATTAAACACCCCGCAGAGACAGAAGCGGGCGAGGCACTTCGTGGCTTCCTGGGGGGTTCGCCGACCTTCCTTGATCCAGTCCAGCAGCTTCTTGACCAGGCTGTGGGAGACCATGCCATGGCCGCACATGGTGCTGATCTCGAGCACCGTCTTGTCCGGGAGCCGGTCCACCCGGCCCTGAAATCCCAGCGAATATTCCACGCTGTGACGACGGATGCCGACCTCCTGGCAGCAGCGCTTGGCCGCGTCCATGGGGCCGCTGATGTTGATGGAGACCCCAAGGTCCGCCTCCCGCAAATCTTTGACAAAGGCCTCCAGGTCTTCGAAGGTTTTGAAGACCGCGGCCACGACGGTGTGGCCGTCGATGTCCCGGATCAACTTCTCCGGATCAGGGCGCTGGTCCCGCCTCCAGTGGGCCAACGGGTTAAGCTTCTGCTGCGGCCGGTAGAACCCCCCCTTGGTGGCGTCGCCCACGTTGACGGGGTTGTGACGGAGGGCAAGTCGAACGAACGTCCGGTACTTCTCCACCACGTTGTCGTCGTTGAGATTCCGGGTTGACATGGCGAACACAATGTAGTCGTTCTCCACCGGACGAACACTGGACTTTCGCCGCACGGCGTAATGGTCGCTGTAGCGATGGAGCGTGTTGGTCATGCGGTCACCTGTCGGGTCACCCGTCCCAGACCCAGATTGGTCTTCCCGCGGTAGGCTGGATAGCCCTCGCGCTCCAGGAGCTGGGCCAGCGGGTCTTCCCCCTGGGGGTCGCATCGGGTTGACACTCCCACCGCCACCACCGTCTCCAGTTCTTGGGAGACCTCCTGGATGAGCCGGAGAACTTCGGGAACCTGCTCCAGCCCCACCTTGATCTCCACGATGGCGGAGAGCACCTTCTCGTTCAGGATGTCCTCACGGATCAGCCCCCGGCTTGGATCGGTCATGAGCGAAGTCACGGGGTTATTCTTCTCGAACTCGACGCCCAGGCCTGCCAGCGTACACGTCATCTCCTGGATCTCCCGGAACCGGGCCCCGACGCCGGGGCGGCCGAACTCGATGACAAACCCGGCCTCGCCTTCCTTCACCCGCTTCGTCACGTCGTTGGTCTTCACCTCCGCGGTCCCCCGGCCATGAATCCCGGTGGACTCATGGGGAACCTGCGGGTCGGAGAAGGCCCGGCGCACAATGCGGGGCCAGGTCAACTCCTGAGGGACGATGGCATCGGTGGGGCAGATGTCTGGCTCCGGGTCAAAGCGGAAGCGGAAGGCTTTGGCCACCTTCCGGATGGCCCGGACCATGGGCGGGAACAGATGCTCCTTGGACATGCCCCGGTAGCAGGCGAAGCACTCCACGCACTCGTCCTCGTTGACGACCGCGCGGTTCAGCACCGGATCGATGTAGATTGCCCCCATGGGGCAGACAGGGATGCAGTTCCCGCACGCCACGCATCGATACTGAGAAATTCGCATCGCTCGCGTCTCCTAGATGCCGCCGCCTCAGACTTGGACCGACGCTATCTCAGGAAGCCGGCAGTGTCAAGTGTATCAGGGAGGGCTTGACTTTCCCCTTCCCCCGGCCGTAAGGAATGAGAGAATTCGGGACAGCCCCATGCCAGTCTGGAACTTCGTGCGCAAGAGCGTGTATCAAGACTCCGTCACGCTCATGCGCCTGTCCCGGGAGCTGGAGGCGGTGCCAGGGGTCCGCCGCGCGGCGGCGATGATGGGGACCCCGCAAAACCGGGCGCTCCTGAAGGATGCCGGATTGCTGGCCCCCGATGGGGAGGCCGCGTCGCCCAACGACTTGATCATCGCGGTCGTGGCCGAGGATATCAAAGCGGCCGAGGCAGCGGGGGCGGCTCTTGAGGCCGCGCTGGCTACCCGGCGGCGTGGAGCCACGGCTGGCCCCGCGGCCTATGCGCCGCGGACGCTCGACTCGGGGCTGAAAGCGCTTCCGGACGCCAACCTCGCGCTCATCTCGGTTCCGGGCGTGTACGCTGGAGCCGAAGCGATGAAAGCCCTCCGGGCCGGGCTCCACGTCATGCTCTTCAGCGACAACGTTCCCGTGGAGACCGAGATCGAGCTAAAGCGATTCGCGCTGGCTCGAGGCCTCTTCCTGATGGGGCCGGACTGCGGGACCGCGATTCTTAACGGTGTTCCGCTCGGCTTTGCCAATGCCGTGCCGCGGGGCCGGATCGGGATCGCGGCAGCGTCCGGAACCGGCCTGCAAGAGGTCGCCTGCCTCATCGCGGCCCTCGGCGAAGGGATCTCTCACGCGATCGGTGTCGGCAGCCGTGATCTCTCGGACGAGGTTGGCGGGAGGATGATGGACCGGGCTCTCGCGGCTCTCGCCGTTGATCCGGGGACCGAGGTGGCGTGTGTCGTCGGGAAACCGCCGGGGCCATCGGTCTCGCGGCGCCTGCAGGTACAGGCCGGGAGGCTTGGCAAACCGTGCGTGGTCCACTTCATGGGCGCCCCTCCCTCTGGAGCGGGCGCCTGCCCCACGGCCGCGACGCTCGAAGATGCGGCGCCCG